>DATNOY010000244.1:0-3791 GCA_036703495.1 Coleofasciculaceae cyanobacterium | reverse complement strand
GTTACCTGTCGCGGGTATGCCAAAGAGGTTGCCCTGATGCGTCCCGCGCGTGGTGGACCGGGAGCAAACTTGATCGTCCTCGGCAATCTGGTCGTCGATCGTAATCTCCAGGTCAGGAAACGCGGCACGAAACATGGAAACGACTTGCTTAATGCCTTCCGCCCCCGGCAACGTTCTGGGCGGTGCTTCGTGATACACATAAGACGGAGCCAAAAGCTCATCCAGCAAATCCACTCGTCCCTCATTGAACACCTGTTGGATATAACGCCGATAGATGGCTTTGTTGCGATCGAGCGTGTGATTCGTCGTCATTGGCTTTCCTCCAACAGTTATCCTCACAGCATAAGGTTGACTTCATGACACCCTTTGTCATATTTCAGCGGTAGTGTAGAAGAAGTTACAAGGGTTCTAGAAATCGTTATGCGTGCCGATCGCCTCCTCTCTATCCTGATGCTGTTGCAGGTTCATGCTCGATTAACTACACGAGAACTGGCAGAACGACTGGAAGTGTCTGAGCGCACCATTCACCGCGATATGGATGCCCTCAGCAGTGCCGGGGTTCCGATCGTCGCAGAACGAGGGAAGGGTGGCGGATGGAGGTTGCTGGAGCAGTATCAAACGACATTGACCGGACTTAACCTGGCGGAAATTCAGGCGTTATTTGTGCCAAAATCGCCCCATCTCCTCGCAGATTTAGGTTGGGGTCAGGCGTTTGAAGCGGCATTACTTAAACTTCTGGCAGCCTTGCCCGCCACCAATCGGCAGCAGGCAGAACTGGTGAGCCAGCGCATTCACGTTGACCCCACTGGATGGCAACACTGGGACGAAGAGATGTCGGCATTCCCAGTGCTACAAGCCGCAATTTGGCAGGAGCGGCAGGTCTTTTTGCACTATGAGCGTGGGAATGGTCAGCGGATTGAACGATTGGTCAATCCGTTGGGACTAGTTGCCAAAGGGAGTGTCTGGTATCTGGTGGCGGCAGTGGAAGAAGACGTGCGTTCTTACCGCATTTCACGGGTGCAGAAGGCCGTGCTGATGGATTCTCACTGTATTCGTCCAGTTGGATTCAATTTAGCCGACTATTGGCAGCGATCGATGGTGGAGTTCAAAGCAAATCTCCCTTACTATGGCGTAACGGTGCGAGTCGCTCCAGAGGCAATGCCTTGGTTACGGTATGCCGGATACTTTTCCCGCATTGAACAGATTTATCCGCCGGACGCAGATGGCTGGATTCCGATCACAATGCGGTTTGATGTCGAGAAAGCAGCTTGCGCCTATGTGTTAGGATTTGGTGCACAAATGGAAGTGATTGAACCCGTGGAGTTACGCGATCGCGTATCACAAACGGCAAAGGAGACGATCGCACTGTATACCGGACGCTGAATACACTCTTTCTAACCTAATTACCCAAACGGGGGAATTGATTTGAGGAAGACAATCAACGGTTGCAAAAACTTTTCCCCTAAAAGAGCTGCCAATATTCCGCAGGTCAGAACCAGTGATGCCATAAGTTCGACATACAGTGGCTCCATTTTCAGCGTTGAGAGCGAGAGATAGGTCAGAGGAATCAGTGCAAGCAACATCCCAAAGGCAGTACCCAGGAGAAACTGCTGAGACAATTCGGTTAAAGTACGACGTTTCGGGCTATTTTCTTCAGGAGCCATAGGAATATGAGAGGTAACTACTCAGGAAATAGAACCTAATGATTCACTTGATAGTTCAACAACATGAAACTGTTCTTGTAAATTTTGCTGTTATTGAGTTGCAAAGAAGTGAGTGGAGTCGTGCCTGAAAAGAGTGGAATCCCTGAGCCAAGGAGAAAGGGATGTACTTTCAAAATTATCTCATCGATCGCTGGAAACAGAACCGTGGCTAAATCTCCACCCCCACACAACCAAATATCTTTACCCGATCGCTGCTTGAGTCCTCGAACAAATGTGACTGGTTCAGATGAAACCAATTCAACGGTAGGGTCTGGGCTGTGCTGGAGAGTACGGGAGAAAAGATACTGGTTCATGTGCGGGTAGGGATTTGTAATTCCCTCTTGAGCGCCAACCTCATAAGTTCTGCGTCCCATCAAAACGCTATCAAAGTGCTGATTTTCAGCCGTAATGCCTAACATTCCTCGCAAATGACCTGGAATCGTTTCAGGAAAAGCAGAAAGCAAATCTGCAACGTGGTCTCCCTCCATTAGAAAGAAGTCAAACGAGCCATCATTGCGAGCGATAAAGCGATCGACCGTACAAGCAACTAAATAAATGAGTTTAGACATCCACCGTGTCCTCTCCTACCAATGTCTGATTTCTGCTACCTGCACTTAAGTCAAGATCGGCTTCAAAGCGAACTTTACCACAGTGACAACTCCCTTGATAGGTCTTATTCATGAGTTCATCTCGTCACAGTTTTCCTAGCGTAGCAATCGCCTTCCCAATCCACCTCACCCAACCAGGTGAAAGTAAAATTACTCTTGCAGCAGCTTTATTCACGCTGGCAAGCATGACTTCCACAACACTGTAGAGTGTAGGCAATTTACTGATTCAACATCGTTCTCAGTTGCTCGTGTAATTGTTTCACAACAGCTGCTGCATTTTGTAATTGAGCTGTATCTTGTTGCTCTGCAAGAGTTTCGGCAAGTATGGCAATGCGATCGCTCATTTCCTGAAATACGGCTTCTCCCTTTGGGGTGAGGCGTAAAAGCTTCGATCGCTTGTGCGCGGGGTTATTGAGAAACTCAATCACTCCATCATTGAGCATCTCATTGGCGAGTTTTTGAACACTCTGGCGCGGCACATAACGATATCGAGCCAGTTGCGGCACGGTTTGAGGACCCTTGACCTTAAGCAACCGCAACACACTCCAATAACCTTCTCCTGAAGATGAAACCACTCCAATTCGCATTCCTTCCGCCCGCAGCAGGAAAAAGGTTGCTACTATTTCCACGATCAAGTCTTCGATTGCCTGTCCTGCCTGGGTTCTATTAATTACCTGGTTGACCATTGATGCCTATTTTTACAAAAGTTGACACTTTGCAAATGACAATTAATAGTCAATATGACAATTAATTGTCATATTGATAGTATGGCAGCCATTGGAAGTTATTTCCATATGTAAACCAGTCTCTTTCAAAAGGAGACAAGGACACATAAGGAGGGATTTACTCATGTTTGATGTCCTACAAATTTTGACCGCCATTCTGATTGCGATCGCAATGGCAATGGCGCTTGCTCATGCATTGGAGTTGCCAGGAAAAATGCGTCTCCCAAAAGAAACTTATTTTGCCATACAACCCATTTATTATCCAGGATTCACCATTGGAGGAGGCATTGGAGAGTTTGGTGGGATAATCGTCACCCTGATCTTGTTATTCCTGACCCACTGGGGAAGCACAGAATTTTGGCTGACACTGGTGGCGTTGTTGGGACTCATTGGAATGCAATTGGTGTATTGGTTCGTCACGCATCCAGTCAATCAATTTTGGCTAGAAGGTGAGAATTTGAACCGTTTTAGTGCTGGCTTTTTCTCATTCGGTACCCATCACTCACAGCATCCTGAAATGTCTTCAGTTCAATGGACAGACTTACGCAACCAATGGGAATATTCTCATGTTATTCGTACAGGGTTTGCCCTAATGAGTCTGATTATGATCATGATCGCGATTTCAGTGAGTGCGTAGGGTAGATGAACTCACTGGAATATACGATTCTTGGGTGCAGGTTAGATTGTCCTAGATAGGATAGTTGTTGTCTTTGGAAATCTAGTGACAGTTGGCAGTTATCTGGAACAGCCATCTT
>DATNOY010000243.1:0-7476 GCA_036703495.1 Coleofasciculaceae cyanobacterium | reverse complement strand
AGAGCTTGCCCAATGATATTGGCATCGCTCCGACTGCCAGTTCTCCAGCAACTCCAGCCGTTGAACCTACCCCTGAACTCCCAGCCTCTCCCAGCGCGCCTGCGCCCAGCCTCCAGTCTCCAGTCCCTAGCCCTCGCTCCACCCCTTCCCAACCTCAGCCGTCGGCTTTCCCCCCATCTCCCGCTCCGGCTCCTCCATCTCCCGTTCCCTCCTCTCCCGCTCCCCCGCTCGTCCGCACTTTTTCCATCGACACTCCTCTACCGGATGTGTCAGAAACCCTACCGCCATCCCCGCAGACCGTTGATCCCTCCCAGCTGGCCCAGGTCAATACCTCGCGGCAGGCAGAACCCGTCAGCCTAACGGCCAGTTTGCAGGTTGTTGCTTTGCCGCCAGAGGCAGGCGAAACGCCCCCTCCTGATGCGATCGCCAAGCCGAAAGATACAGTAGATGGGGTCAGCCGCCATACCTTTAAGGCAGATCCAAAGATTTCGCCCTGCGTGCCCGATGCCGCGGCGGCTCAGTCGATTGGGACTGGCACCACAGCTGCAATTCAGGTGATCACGGATGCTCAGGGTCACGTAACGGAGACTGCTCTGCACCAGTCGAGCCTGAATCCGGCTTACGATGATTTGGCTATCTGCCTGGTGAAAAATTGGGGCTATGAGCCAGCGATCGCTCAAGAACAGCCGGTGCCCAGTCAATCCCTTATGGTTCTTGTGCGGATTGATCGCAGTGAAAGCGTTCCAGAGCCGCAGGTTGGTTTCTGACGCTTTGGCATTTCCTTGGCTCTTAAAGTTAAGTAAACCGATAGAATTAAGCTTGTCGTGTTTGCCGATTGCCCATGTCCGCCCTTTCTGAAGCTCCTTTTTCGCCCGAAGAAATCGCCGCCGAAGGCATCAAGCCCGACGAGTATGAGGATATTGTTCGGCGGCTCGGACGCCATCCCAACAAAGCTGAACTGGGCATGTTTGGGGTGATGTGGTCGGAGCACTGCTGCTATAAAAATTCGCGACCTTTGCTGAAGCAATTTCCTACGACAGGCGATCGCATCCTGGTCGGCCCTGGAGAAAATGCCGGCGTCGTAGACATGGGTGATGGCTTGCAGTTGGCGTTCAAAATCGAGTCGCACAACCATCCCTCTGCGGTAGAACCCTTCCAAGGGGCTGCTACCGGCGTTGGCGGCATTTTGCGCGACATCTTCACGATGGGGGCCCGCCCGATCGCTATCCTCAATTCTCTGCGGTTTGGTTCCCTGGATGATGCCCGGACGCGCCGGCTGGTTAACGGGGTAGTGGCTGGTATTTCTCACTATGGCAACTGCGTTGGTGTGCCCACCGTAGGCGGTGAGGTTTACTTTGATGCGTCTTACTCAGGGAATCCCCTGGTGAATGCAATGGCGATCGGCTTGATGGAAACGCCAGAAATCGTCAAGTCAGGTGCGGTCGGCATTGGCAATCCGGTGCTGTATGTCGGGTCTACCACCGGACGAGACGGTATGGGCGGCGCTAGTTTTGCCAGTGCCGAATTGAGCGATGAATCCATGGACGATCGCCCGGCAGTGCAAGTGGGCGATCCGTTTCTAGAGAAATCTTTGATTGAAGCTTGTCTGGAAGCTTTCAAAACGGGAGCGGTAGCGGCTGCCCAGGATATGGGAGCGGCTGGCATTACCTGTTCTACCTCCGAAATGGCGGCCAAGGGGGGCGTGGGTATTGAGCTAGATTTGGATAAAATTCCGGTTCGCGAGACAGGCATGGTGCCCTATGAGTACCTGCTGTCGGAATCACAGGAGCGCATGCTGTTTGTCGCCCATCAGGGGCGGGAGCAAGAGCTAATTGAAATTTTTGAGCGGTGGGGCTTGCATGCGGTGGTGGCTGGTACGGTGATTGCAGCGCCGATCGTCCGAATTTTGTTCAAAGGCGAAATTGCCGCTGAGATTCCGGCCACGGCTCTAGCCGACAATACGCCCATCTATCACCGGGAATTGCTGAAATCACCGCCTGAGTATGCTCGCAAAGCCTGGGAATGGCAGGAGTCCGATCTGCCTGCCTGCACGGCCGCAGGCATCGAGATGGCGGGCACCCTGCACAGCTGGAATCAGGTGTTGTTGTCCTTGCTGGATAGCCCTACGATCGCTTCTAAACGCTGGGTCTATCGCCAATATGATCATCAAGTGCAGAACAATACCGTTTTACTCCCCGGTGGAGCGGATGCGGCGATCGTCCGGCTCCGACCGCAGGAAACGGCTGCAACGGCTGCTGCACCTACCTTCACCAAAGGAGTGGCAGCCACAGTAGATTGTAATGCCCGCTATGTTTACCTGCATCCCTATGAAGGGGCCAAGATGGCGGTAGCGGAGGCAGCCCGAAATCTAAGCTGCGTCGGCGCAGAGCCCTTGGCCGTCACGGATAATCTCAACTTTGGCAGTCCCGAAAAGCCGACGGGATACTGGCAGCTGGCCGAAGCCTGTCGAGGCATTGCCGAAGCTTGCCAGGAATTTGCTACTCCTGTGACGGGGGGCAATGTCTCGCTTTACAACGAAACCCTGGATGCGGAGGGTAAGCCCCAGTCCATCTATCCCACACCCGTGATTGGCATGGTGGGTTTAGTAGAAGACATTACCAAAATCTGTGGGCAGGGGTGGCGATCGCCTACGGATGCCATCTACCTCCTAGGACGCCTGACGGATGCCCCACATGCTACAACCCTGGGCGGTTCAGAATATCTGGCAGTGCTGCACCATACGATCGCCGGACAGCCGCCAACGGTGGATTTTGATCTAGAACGCCAAGTTCAAGCCGTATGTCGGGCAGGGATTCGGCAGGGTTGGGTGCGGTCGGCCCATGATTGTGCCGAAGGTGGATTGGCGATCGCCCTGGCAGAATGCTGCATTAGCGGTGAATTAGGGGCAGCCATTCAGTTAGGGGACTCCTCAACTCGCTTAGATCATTTGCTCTTTGCAGAAGGGGGCGCTCGAATTCTCGTGTCTGTCGCGACCGATCAGGTGGAAACTTGGGAATCCTATCTGCAAGCGCAGCTCGGACAAAACTGGCAAAAGCTCGGACAAGTGGGCGATCAAACCTTGCGGATCGCAACGGCCGATCACTTCACCTTAATCAACCTTAGCCTGGAAGAAATGAGCGATCGCTGGCTTCATGCCATCGATCGTCGCCTCTAGCTCTTAACCTTTACCCCCTTGGCTCTATCGTAGAACCAGCGATTAAGCTACTGTTATAAGGTGGGATTGTTAAGAAACAATTAATTTTAGGTTACTGTTATTTCCGAGAAAGAACCGCCACCCCTGGAACGGAGTTGCAAGCCCGAAGCTTTGAGACTGTTTAGAATTGTTAATCTGATGCGTTCAATGGTTTTTCCCTTTGATACCTCAGCCCATTTCCCTCAAGACTCAACCTAAAAGCCCTAGCCTAAAGCCTCCGCCTGATCATTCATCTACTCATCGTATCTAAGAGCACAGCTGATCCATGATGCCAAATTCTGCCACTTACGAATCTGCTGACCCGTCTGCGGAATCTGCCGAATGTTCATCCACCCGACCCGACAAGCCAGAGGAAGCCTGTGGCGTGTTTGGTATTTATGCGCCCGGAACAGATGTTGCCAAGCTCACCTACTTTGGACTGTATGCCCTACAGCATCGCGGACAAGAGTCTGCCGGGATTGCCGCTTTTACAGGGGAAAAGGTCAATCTGCACAAAGGGATGGGCTTGGTCTCTCAGGTGTTTAATGAGCAAATTTTGCAGGAGCTGTCGGGCGATCTGGCCGTAGGTCATACCCGCTATTCCACTACTGGCTCCAGTCGGGTGGTCAATGCTCAGCCGGCGGTGGTAGAAACCCGGTTGGGGCCACTGGCGCTGGCTCACAACGGTAACTTGGTGAATACTGCTAATTTGCGAGAAGAGTTGCTGAAGTCTTCAGACGCTCAGTTTGTTACAACAACTGATTCGGAGATGATTGCTATCGCCATTGCCGAAGAAATCAATGCGGGCAAGGGCTGGCTGGAAGGAGCCATCAGCGCGTTTAACCGGTGTACAGGGGCATTTAGTCTGGCGATCGCCACACCCAATGGCATCATGGGGGTTCGAGATCCCAACGGCATCCGCCCGCTGGTGATCGGCGTTTTGGATGGCAGCGAAACCGATTCACCCGATCGCTATGTGATTGCTTCGGAAACCTGTGCCCTCGACATCATTGGCGCAGACTACCTGCGAGATGTAGAACCTGGTGAATTGGTATGGATCACCGAGCAGGGTTTGGCGTCTTTCCCTTGGGTTCCCCAAGCGCAGCGCAAGCTCTGTATTTTCGAGATGATTTACTTTGCCCGTCCCGATAGTGTGATGCACAACGAGAGCCTTTATAGCTACCGGCTGCGGCTGGGTCGGCAATTGGCGATGGAATCACCGATGGAGGTAGACCTGGTGATGGGCGTACCGGATTCAGGAATTCCCGCAGCGATCGGGTTCTCTCAGCAGTCAGGGCTGCCCTATGCCGAAGGGTTGATCAAAAATCGCTATGTGGGGCGCACCTTTATTCAACCAACCCAATCGATGCGAGAGTCAGGAATTCGCATGAAGCTGAATCCCCTGAGGGATGTGCTGAAGGGCAAACGTATTTTGATTGTGGATGACTCCATCGTTCGGGGCACGACTAGCCGCAAACTGGTGAAAGCCTTGCGAGATGCGGGAGCGGCTGAAGTGCATATGCGTATTTCTTCACCCCCCGTCACCCATCCTTGCTTCTACGGCATTGATACCGATAACCAGGATCAGCTGATTGCAGCGACTAAATCAGTTGCAGAAATTGAGGAACAGCTGGGCGTCAATTCCCTAGCCTACCTGAGCTGGGAGGGGATGTTGCTAGCCACCCAGGAAGATACCAATACTTTCTGCTCGGCTTGTTTTACTGGCAATTACCCGATCGCTGTTCCTGAAACCGTGAAGCGATCGAAGTTGATGCTAGAGAAAACCCCTGCATCTACCTCAGTTTAGCGACAGGGTGCGAGATCCATCAGCACTAGGATGATCTCGCACCTGATTTTCAGCCCTACATGAACCATGTTTAAGCCCCATCTAAGCTGCAAAACCCTCCGCTGGTTAGAAGTGCTGACTACTGTAAACGGGATATGTTTCGCATACGATAAATTGTGTAAACTGTAGCCCCAGAAAACGCCAGTGTTTCCCCTCAGCGACGAAAATCCAACCTACACCCGTCCTTACGTCACAATCGGTCTCATTCTCCTCAACATTCTTTGCTTTTTTTATGAACTCTCGCTGCCGCCGGCGCAGCTTGATCAGTTCTTCCATATAGCGGCAGTTGTGCCTCGGGAGCTGAGCGCAAGTTTTCAGGGTCAGGTGATTCCCCAAGGTTTGCCCGAATGGTCAACCTTAATTACTTCTCAATTTTTGCATGGTGGCTGGCTACATTTGCTGGGCAACATGCTCTACCTGTGGATTTTTGGCAACAATGTCGAAGATAAGCTGGGACATGTCAAGTTTCTAATTTTTTATCTGCTCTGCGGCATTGTGGCGGGTTTGGCTCAATGGTTCTTTGCCCAAAATTCGGCTGTGCCCTCTTTGGGAGCCAGTGGCGCGATCGCTGGGGTGATGGGAGCCTACATTATCCGATTCCCTCAGGCCAGAATTCTGACGCTGATCTCATTTTTTGCAGTTCGCGTACCTGCCATTTTGTTTTTAGGAATCTGGTTTGTTCAGCAGGCATTTTACGGCGTTGCGAGCTTGGACGCTCCCTCCAACATTGGTATGGAAAACGGTGGCGTTGCCTATTGGGCTCATGCTGGCGGCTTTATCATTGGGGCAATTCTTGGGCCGCTGTTCGGGCTATTTTCTGATTCCACAGCCCAGCCCGGTAAAGGATTGCGGTTCTAATCTTTAACCCAGGCAAGCAGAAATTTATAGTGAGGGTACCAAAGCCATGCCCTCCTGTTCTACCTTGAACAAATTGGCATATAAACTGATGACCGTGTGTTCTCCTTTGGGAGTAGCTTGTAAATAGTGCAGCGCCGGCCGAATGTAAGGACAAACCACAGTGTGGAAAAAGGCGGGGTAGTTTGCTCGTAAGTCTCCAGGATGGCGGTAGCCCAAAGTTTGGTTGGTTCCTGCCTCTTCAAACTCGTAAAACAAGGCTGGGATTTTTTCTAGATAGTAAGGATCGCTTAATTGCCCAATTAGATCAGCGGCACGGGCCAGTCCTGCATCGCTGGCTATATCTTGGTGCAGGTCATCTTTGGGAACGGGAAACCGGGTCAGCTCAATGTTGTGGTTGATCACTGCTAAATCCAGCAGTGGCTGATTTGCCAGGGTTTCTATGACAAAAAGTTTGCTGCGATCGACATGGAAGGCGGTTAGGCTGGCATCTGTGGCACCTGGAGCGATCACAATGGTTTGATGGTTGATACCCGTTGCGTAAGTCCGTTGCTCAATCCTATCTTGGCGACAAACGCCTTTGACATAGCCAATATCATGGCACAACAGGGAAATAATGAAATGTGCCCAGCTTTGGCAAGAAACATTGCTTTCTTGAAGCTGTTTGCCGCGCAAAATCTCCTGCCCGACTAATACAACGGCAATGGTGTGGTCAATATTGTGATAGAGCGCATCGCTGCGGGCGATCGCCCACAGCACCGAGGTTGCCACCTGCCCGATTAATTCAGCATAAGCCGGTTTCAAGTCACCATAAGTATGCCGATAGCCAGCCTGCAAGCTTTTGATACACTGAGTAATCAGTGTTGCAGAAGGGTTAAACATTGCCATCTCCCTTATCACTCAACTGATTAATAGCTTCAGGGAGATTGCAGGAAATGAGAACCAGAAAAGTTCATGAATTGCAGATAGTTTCTAGTGATCTGAGTCCAGATCTTCTGTGATCTAGAAGCTCATAAAATCCCACCTTTTTCGGATGGTTTAAACCTCATAAAATCCCATATTTTCCCTTAGATATAGCAACTCTAAATTCATTTTTAGAAAGCCAAAGTAAGATTTGAGAACTTGCGTTCCTAAGCAGGGTGAAGCATCTCTGTTAACCCCTTTCAAAAATCATCTATGACTGCTATATTGGCTCAATCAAGTATTGTCGATGATCAAAATCTATCATTCAAATTTACACTTAATCTAAGACACGTTGGTCTTGGATAAGCCGGTAAATTCAATTAAGTACAAACCTAGTACAGGGTGGCGGAAATTGAGCGATCGGACTGCGGGCAGCTTGCCCATGTGAGCCAGACGCTCACCCGACAAACGGTTGCTGAATTAAAGCCGAGGTCTACTAGCGGCTTAGTCATTTATTTGGCAGACAACAAATTTTAGGTTCTGGCGCAGGCGATATTAAGCTACTGAGACTCGCCATTCATTTGAATCATGGGTCAACTGTGATTTAGATCAGCAGGTGATAAATCTGACCGACTTATACTGATATACCCAGGGTGATAAAGCAGAGAGATCTCATTGT
>DATNOY010000242.1:0-4272 GCA_036703495.1 Coleofasciculaceae cyanobacterium | reverse complement strand
GCCGACATTCAAGCCGAGAAGGTCAAGGCGGTGCAACGGAGTCTGTCTGAAGCAGGAGGCAACGCTCGCGCTTACTTTGTAGACATTGCCAATGTTGAGCAGGTCAAGTCTTTGATTCACACCATTTTGGAAGATTTTGGTCGAATTGATGCCCTGGTGAATGTAGCTGGCTTGGATGCACCCGCAGGATTAGCTTGGGAGATTAGTGAAGCAGAATGGCGCAATGTGATTGAGGTGAATCTGAATGGACAGTGGTGGATGATTCAGTCCGTGTTGCCGCACATGATGGCACAGCGGCGGGGCAAGATTGTCACGATTAGTTCCGTGTCTGCTCGCCAGGCTTTTCCGCAGCATACGCCTGCCTACTCTGCGGCCAAAGCGGGGCTGATTGGCATGACCAGCAGCCTGGCAACCCAGCTAGAGGCTTACGGCATTTTAGTCAATTGCATTCTTCCTGGCATGATCGGCACTGGCACCGATATCAACATGACCCAGGCAGAAAAAGACCAGTATCAGCAGCAATTTCCTCTGGGCATTGTCGGGCCGGCACCTGTAGCCCATGCCGTTAGCTATTTGTTAGCAGAGTCGGGGGATTGGATTAGCGGCACTGCGATGAATGTCACAGGAGGGCTGTTAAAAGGAATTTAGATGGTTAGGAACATTACAGCGCTTTGCGCTGGATGAAGGTGGGTTATTTTTTAGAAGCTCCGCTCTGCGCAGCTTCTAAAAACTGGAGTTTAGACTAATTTGCTCAATCACGCCGCGAAGCGCTGAAAGCGTTTCGCGGCAAACCCATTTTCCTGCGTCAGATTTTCTGAAAGCCTCGCAGAGCAAGGCTTTCAGAAAATCTGACGCGATTTAGTCCAAAGTCAAGTAAAAAATAACCGGGGCTGACGCCATTGAAAATTGCTGTAAGAATCCTAATTCAGAGGCTGACAGATGCTTAGTTGCCTGCCACGCCATCGGCACGGGCAGCCCGTTGCACTGCCGCAGCCACCGTCGATGCAACTCGCTCATCAAACACCGAAGGGATGATGTGTTCGCTATCGAGGTCAGAAGGTTTGACGAGAGAAGCGATCGCCGCTGCTGCCTCCAAAAACATAGAGGTTGTCATTGTTGTGGCTCGGCAATCCAGCGCACCTCGAAAAATCCCCGGAAACGCCAGCACATTGTTGATCTGGTTGGCATAGTCGCTGCGCCCGGTGGCCATCACAGCAACATCATTGGTGACCAGTTCGGGCTGAATTTCGGGAACCGGATTCGCCATGGCAAAGACAATCGGATCTTTAGCCATAGACTTCACCATCTCAGGCGTCACCACCCCCGGCGCACTCACGCCCATAAAGACATCGGAACCCAGCATCGCATCTGCCAAGCTACCGCTTTGGGCAACGGCAAACTCCAGCTTCTGGCTATTCAGATCGGTGCGTTGCGTAGACAAAATGCCACGAGAATCGCACATGACAATATGTTGTGCCCCTGCTTTCTGCAATAAACGGGCGATCGCCACCCCTGCTGCACCAGCACCATTAATCACAATCCGAATATCTTCCATCGACTTTTTCACCAACTTCAGCGCATTGAATAGCGCTGCCAAACTGACGATGGCCGTCCCATGTTGGTCATCATGAAAGATGGGAATGTCTAGCTCGCGCTGGAGGCGGGCCTCAATCTCGAAACAGCGGGGAGCGCTGATATCTTCTAGATTGATTCCCCCAAAAACCGGCGAAATGTTTTTGATCGTTTGGACAATTTCATCCGTGTCCTGGGTTGCCAGGCAGACGGGAAACGCATCCACCCCGCCAAACTCCTTAAACAACATGGCTTTGCCTTCCATCACCGGCAAAGCTCCCGCCGCACCCAGGTTACCCAATCCCAGAACAGCACTGCCATCGGTGACAATGGCCACCATGTTACTTTTCACGGTGAGGTTGTAGACCTGCTCTGGGTTCTTAGCAATCTCTGTGCAAATCCGCCCAACTCCAGGGGTATAGGCCATCGCTAAGTCGCCTTGGTTCTTCAGCGGAATTTTGCTCTGGACGCTGATTTTGCCCCCCCGATGCAGATTAAACGTGCGATCGTAAACATTCAGAACTTTAATTTTGTCGATCGCCTTAACGGCTTCGGTGATCTGCTCTGCATGTTCAGCACTGGAAGCATCCACTGAAATATCGCGTACCAGTTCCTTACGATTTTGGTCAATCAGGTCAATTTGGCCAATACTGCCACCTGCCGAACCAATCGCCTGCATAATGTGGGCTAGCATCCCCGCCTGGTTGGGGATTTGCAGCCGTAAAGTCAAACTATAACTGGGGTTGGGGGTCAACTGTACCATGCGATCGCTGCCGTCCTCTGCAAAAGTCGTTAACAAGCTTTACAATCTTAGCGCCTGTTTTTGTTCAATCCTGTCTTTAGGTCAATCTAGGGATCGTGAATTTCATTCCATAGAGGCTTGCGCTTGGGACTAAGCCCTGAATGCCCCAAGCGGAGATTTTATTTAGTTGATCATCCTAAGAGATCCTGAGATCTTCAACTGTACTGCTTGGTACGAACTGCAAACCTGCCCTGCCTTCCCAGTGTTTCTATCTTCCCGGTGTTGCTATGCCCAGCCTCTACACAGCCATTGAAATTAATGCACCGAAGTCTGTAGTCTGGCAAGCTTTGGTGCATAAGGAAGATTGGCTGAAATGGAATACATTTCTGTACGATCGCGATCCCACCCAACCCTTGGCGCAAGGACGCACCGTTCAGCTGTCGCTGCGGCGATCGCGGGAAGAAGCCGAAACGGAGTTTGCTCCTCGGATTACCTTACTGCAACCAGAAATTTGCCTGCGTTGGAATTACTCAGCCCTTGGCTTCCATAGTGAACATGTGTTTGAGCTGCAGGAAATCGGGGCAAATCGCAGCAAATACATCCACCAAGAGCATTTTTCAGGCTTGGTGACTCAGCTATTTCTGCCGTTTCTGCGACAAGATGAACAGCAGGGGCTGCGCCGTATGGCCCGCGAGTTAAAACAGTATGTTGAAGGCTATCGCTAGTCCGGTTTCCATCTCACCTATTTTTTCTATTCGCTAATTCAAAATTCCCTCTGTAGAAAGTTTCAAGAAAGCGACCTTGTGTAGATAAGATGACGGGATAATCTCCCTCATTCGGATTCGGTGGGGCTAGTCTTATGCAGGGTTCAACACTTTCCTCCGCAGCACAATCACAGTCAGATCAGCCAGATCCGTCAGATCAGTCTGAAGCCGTCCCGTCCCAAGCAGAGCTATCGGAGCGGTTTCACCAGCTCCAGACCCGGCTGGGCGATCGCTGGCAACCCAGCGGTGAAGAGGATTCAGATATCTTAATCGTGCCGTCGCTTAGCTTAGATCAGCAGGAACTCCAAAAGGTGAAAGGGGTGCATCACTATGAAGAACGCCTGCTGTTCTCGCTGATCCGGTTACAAAATCCTAGATCCCGGCTGATCTACGTCACCTCTCAGCCAATTCACCCCAGCGTTATCGACTATTATCTGCAATTGTTGCCGGGAGTGCCTTTTTCCCATGCCCGCGATCGCCTACTGCTGTTTTGTACCTACGACGCTTCGCTCAAGCCTTTAACCCAAAAAATTCTGGAACGGCCGCGGTTAATGGCTCGCCTCCGGTATGCCATCCGCAAAGAGCGAGCCTATATGACTTGCTATAACTCAACGCCTTGGGAGCGAGAGTTGGCCCTGCAGCTAGAAATTCCGCTGCTTGCCCTCGATCCAGACTTGCTGTATTGGGGGACCAAAAGCGGCAGCCGGGAGATTTTTCGGGAAGCCCAAGTCCCCTGTCCAGATGGCAGCGGCTTAGTCTGGAATGCCGACGATCTGGCAGCAGCAGCAGCAGCCCTCTGGGAAAGGAATCCTGAGCTACAGCGGATTGTCGTCAAGCTCAACGAAGGCTTTTCCGGAGGGGGCAACGCCCTGTTAACGCTTAAACCGCTGCAACAAGTGGCTCCCGGCTCCGGATCTTCAGCAGAACGAGCTGCTGCTATCCGCGATCGCTTCCTCAATTTGAGTTTCCAAACCGATACCGAAACCTGGGAGCACTTTAGCAGCCGGATTCCAGAACTGGGAGCCATTGTTGAAGCCTTTGTAGAAGGACAAGAGAAGCGATCGCCCAGCGTCCAGGGCAACATTACTCCTACAGGAGAAGTCGAAATTCTCTCGACGCATGATCAAATCTTGGGGGGGCCGGATGGGCAAATCTTTTTGGGCTGCTACTTTCCAGCGGATGAAGCCTACCGGG
>DATNOY010000241.1:0-8873 GCA_036703495.1 Coleofasciculaceae cyanobacterium | reverse complement strand
CCATGCTCCTGAGTTTTCTAAAAGCAGGCACCCCGTTTGTGCCCCAGCATTTTCAATGAGAATCTGCATGAGAGAACTGAGCAGCCGCTCCAACTCAATTTCACTCGAAATGGCTTGAGCTGCTTTCATCACTGTTGCTAGGTCGAGAGCAGTATTTGAGGTATTTGCCGTGGTTCCAGCCGTGGTGCGGACTGGTGTAGAAACGACGTTGGGCGACTGAGGAAATAGTTGAGGATAACGAGTTTCTAAGTCTTTAACCTTCGCCGTTGCTCCCCACCGTTCATAGCAGTAGTGAGCTTCCCTCATGTAGGTCTGAGCAACCTTTTTCCGACCTCGTGCCAAATAATGTTTAGCCGCTAATTCATAAGCCAATGCTTCTTCTTGGATAAACTCATGCTCAGCAGCCCCGGCGATCGCTCGTTCATAAAACTCTTCAGCCTCAGGAAAGTGCCCGAAGACTCGCGCTTTCTCTGCCTCAACTAAATGAAATTTATGTCGATAATTCATCGGGGCATGATCTGCACATTCTTGCAGCTTTTCCTGGTTGGTCTTCACCTGACTTAGCCAAGCTGCTTTTTCAGAGCTTGAACCCTCAGCTAGTCGGCTCAAAAGCACCAGGGAATCGTAGAAACGGAATAAAGCTGCAACCGTTATTGCTCTTTGCTGTTCTGAATACTGCCTTGCTACAATAGCAGATTGTTCAGCTTGATGATATTCTCCAAAGAGATAGCACAGTATCACTTTGCATAAATGGAAGTAATAAACTTCCTGTCCGTCTTGAACAGCGATCGCGTGTGGAAGCGCTGTTGCTTCGTCATACACGCTACCCGTCAAATCGCTGGGATTGTTAGATTGACCTAACAAATTAAGTACTGTTTGCCACAGCACTGACGTCCAATTCGAGGGATTTTCCCGTCTGATTTGTTTAATTGCTTTGCTGTAGGTTGCCGTTCTTTGTTCAAGTTGGGTGAGTTCCTCACCGGCACAAAATGCGCGACAACAGGCAATACAGGCAGCATAACCCGCAAATTCAAGATCTCCGGTTTCTACTCCGTTTTGATAAGCCTCACCCAAAATTAATACTGTTTCTCTAAAATGTGCCTTCCAGTGCATAATGTTGGCACTAAATATCGTTAATGCTTTAACATTTCCTTTTTTGGTATCTAATCGTTCTGCCAAGCTGAGCGCTAATTGACCAAATTGGTAGCCGCATTGAATGTCTCTAGCAACTTCACCTAGAACAAGACCGTAGGAAGCATAACTGAGGGGTGAC
Organism: Coleofasciculaceae cyanobacterium; assembly: GCA_036703495.1. Lineage (GTDB taxonomy): Bacteria > Cyanobacteriota > Cyanobacteriia > Elainellales > Elainellaceae > Drouetiella. The sequence goes on along the minus strand of DATNOY010000241.1, from coordinate 7,600 downwards.
CAAATAGCATTGCCATACGTGATGGATAAGTTCACCATTTTGCACACAATCAGTATCATCAGTGTGGGTGACACCATGTTTGCAGCAACTTCGATACTCGCCAGGATGTACATTGCTGCCAGAACTTCTGGTTTAGTCATCTCTGGGAGATTAATTAAGTCTTCAATTTCTCGTCCAGCGAGTAGTGTAGTTGTTTCTTCCAATCCTCTTTGAACATCTAACTGACTTGGCGTTTCAATTAAGACGACTCCCAGTAGACCCAACACTTCCAGTCCAATTTTAAGGGCTTCTTTCAGGTTGCCCTGCGATAAGTATCTTTGAATTCGGCTATCGTAAACCTGCACTTTGTCAACCACTGTTTTCGCGTGGGACAGTACCACTTCTACGCATTGTTCCATCTCATCAAAGCGACCCTCAAGGTACGCTGCCCTTGCTGCTTCTGAGTGCAGTGCTAAGGCGAGGTCATACTCATTCTGCCAATTCTCTACGTTAAGAAGTTGAATCCCTATTTTGAAATACTGAAGGGCTGCTCCATAAGCTGTGGCTGCTTTGGCTTTCTGACCTGCCATTAAATTCAACTTGGCAATTTCATCCCGTTCCACTTGATCCGTAATCAGCTCAATCCCATAATTGAGATGATCCACCATCTCAAACAGTCGCTCTGATAATTCCTCTGATAGCGTCTTTTCCAGCAAATTGCGACCAATTTGGAGATGAACCACCTGTTTCTGCGATTCATCGATCAGGGCATACGCCGCTTGCTGGACGCGATCGTGCAAGAACTTATACTCTTGAACCAACAAGTTCTCGTCTAATTCAGAAATTGGTTGAATGAATCCTGCTTGTACCGCTGTTAATAAGTTCTGAAAAACTGTTTGGGGCGACTGCTCATACACGGTCACCAACGTTTCTAAATCAAATTCAGCCCCGATGCAAGCGGCTAATTGAAGCAGCTGCTGTGTCGCCTCCGGTAGCTTTTTCAGCTTGCTCAGCAACAGCTCCACCACATTATCCGTAATATTTCGAGCTTCAATCTGAGCAATATCCCATTGCCAGTTCAAGTGTTCCGCATTAAAGCTTAAGAGATGTTCACTGTGCAGCGATCGCAAAAACTCACCTACAAAGAAGGGATTACCCTCGGTTTTACGCAACACTAACTTAGTAAGGGAGTCAACCGTGTCACCATTTTGATGAAGCGTCTCGCCCATTAACTGAGTTAATGGCTCCAGCGTCAAAGGGGCTAGAACGACCTCCTGAAGCTTTGCTCCTTGCTTTCGCAAACCCTCTATTGTCAACGTAAGTGGATGGGTTGGAGTCACTTCGTTGTCTCGATAAGCTCCAATCAGGAACAGGAATTGGGTTTGCTCATCTAGCAGTAACAACTCAATTAATTTCAATGTAGCTGAATCGATCCACTGTAAATCATCCAAGAAAATGGTCAGCGGATGTTCCTTTGAGGAAAGTACCCTTACAAATGACTGAAAGACTCGATTGAAGCGATTCTGAGCTTCTGTTGCCCCAACCTCTGGTACGGGCTGCTGTTTGCCAATGATTAATTCGACCTCTGGAATCACATTGATGATGAGTTGTCCGTTACTTCCCAGAGCTTTGAGCAATCGCGATCGCCATTGTTGTACTTGCTCATCAGGTTCACTGAGCAGTTGTTGCACTAATCTTTGCAGGGCATGGGCGATCGCACTGTAAGGAACATTGCGCTGAAACTGGTCAAACTTGCCACAAATAAAATAGCCGCGCTTGGCAGTAATTGGCTTGTAAAGCTCTTGTACTAACGCAGATTTACCAACACCAGAATAGCCAGAAACGAGTACCAACTCAGAAGCAGGAGAGAATGAGGAAGATAAGGAAGAAGCATTGTTTTTATCCTTCTCACCTTCCCGAACTTCTCCCGTCATTTTCTCAAATGCTGCCAGCAATGTCGCAATCTCTGCTTCACGTCCATACAGCTTTTGGGCAATATGAAATTGTTCTGACACATCTTGCAGACCCAATTGAATCGTGTCAATTTGCCCTGTTTTGATAAACTGGCGAAGACAAATTTCCAAATCCGCTTTGATACCCCAAGCACTCTGATAGCGATCCTCCGCATTCTTCGCCATTAGTTTAAGAATGATCTCTGAAACAGGCTGAGGAATGGCTGCATTCAGTTCATGCGGCGGTACAGGCTGTTTGGCTATATGACAATGGATTAGCTCCAGAATATCGGTTGTGGAAAACGGCAGTTGTCCAGTCAACAGCTCGTAGAAGGTGACACCGAGCGAGTAAAAATCGGTGCGGTAGTCGATCGTCCGATTCATTCGTCCAGTTTGCTCTGGCGATATATAAGCAATTGTGCCTTCTAGCACATGCGGACTTTTGAACGTGGGATTGGTGCGATTAAATTGAGTGGCAATGCCGAAATCAATGATTTTGACAACACCCGTATTGGAATTGAAGACAATGTTGTTGGGATTGATATCTTTATGAATGATATTAACGGAATGAATCTTACCTAGAATGTCGGTCAGGTCGATCGCCAACTTTAAAAAAGTAGATAGAGGCATGGGGCAGAAAACTTCTGGTTGCTGCCGCATCCAATGCTCTAGTGACTCTCCTCCAAAATCTTCTAAGAGGATTACTAGCGTTCTTTGATAATCCTTCTGTGCATATGCTTTGGTCACCCCTTCCAGATTGAGTGACCGAGTAATTTCATATTCCTGCTTATAACGAACAATTTCGGATGGAGTGGGATAATCCTGTTTAAGAACCTTTAGGACGACAGCTAAGTTATCTTGTTTTCTAGTTCCTCGATAAACTAGAGAATTAGAGCTTTCATAAATTTTTCCTTGAATAGCGACATCTGGTAAGGAAATCATAATGGAAGCAGCACTGATACGATATTTGAACGGAAACGACTAGTACAGCAAAGCGAAAATTTCGTCCGGGGTGAAGGGGTAGACCCCCCTGCGCTGCTTCTACTGCCGCCTTTTGAGCTTAAGGATGAATTTATGGCTGAGGAAAATGTTTAATGAAATCTTTGTACCAAAGCGATTGTCGCACCTCTCCCCTGCAATCCTGAATCATCTGCAAGATTCAGAATACGAGACAAGCCTGAAGTTGTCGTCCACTCAAAGTCTTCATTTTCAGGGGTAAAAGATTACAAATGGGGCAATCTAAAGTACGATAGCTAACCCAACTTAAGTTCAGGTATATTTCAACCTAAAGTTGGGCGATCGCCTTAAAGACTGGCAATTCCTCGTTTTAGAGCAATAATGGCAGCCTGAGTGCGGTCTTTAGCCCCCAACTTGCCAAAAATACGGTTAATGTTTGATTTGACAGTGCCTTCACTGATGTTCAAAGCAGCACTGATTTCTAGATTGCTCATGCCCTGCGCGACTAGCTGAAGTACTTCCAACTCACGCTGGCTCAACTCTGGATGATTCATTCGTTGCACTAACTTGGCAGCGACTTTGTGAGGAATGTATTGTTGCTCATTAAGAACGACATGAATGGCATTGAGGAGGACATCTGGTTCAGCATCTTTGAGCAAATAGCCTTTGGCTCCGGCGCGTAATGCTCGGTAAATCTCTTCATCACCATCATAGGTGGTTAGTACAATAATTCGAGCGGCAGGAAACTCGGCGCAGATAGCAGTAATGGTGGCAACTCCATCCATCTCAGGCATTCGCAAGTCCATCAACGTCACATCTGGCTGCTGCTGACTAAAGAGGGCCAGTGCCTCGTGACCATTTCCAGCTTGTCCGACGACAAGAATATCTGGTACTTCTTCTAGCATCATGACCAAGCCCCGACGCACCACCGGGTGATCATCTACAACCAGAACACGAACGGTGCTAGATGGGTTCATGATGTCTTTTCCTGATCCACAGACACGACGATTTCTGTTCCTTGCCCAAGAGCACTTTGGATTTGGATCTGGGCATCAATCCGCTCGGCACGCTCTGTCATGCCCAATAAACCGAAGCCATTGTGACTAGAAGCAGGATCAACCGTAAATCCTTGCCCATCATCCTTAACTCGTAATATACACTGGGTAGGCTGATAAATGAGTTCAACGCGAATTTCAGTCGCTTCAGCGTACCTCACTGCATTTGTTAAGGCTTCCTGCCCAATCCTCAGTAGATTATTCTCTACCTCTGAGGGGAGGGGATAGGGAGTACCGATCGCTTCACAGGTCAGGGTCGTATTCGTAGAGGATTCTAGCTGGGTGATAAGCTGCTTGAAAGCGCTAAGCAAATCATTGCTTTCTAATAAGGATGGACGGCGCAAGGCTTCTACAGAGCGGCGGGCTTCTGTGAGCCCAGTGCGGGCTAAATTCTGAACTTCAGCCAGGTAAGCTTGAGCTTTGTCTGGATCTACCGCTATCTTGCTAGCCGCCGATCGAGCGTGAATAATAATCCCTGTGAAAGACTGAGCTAGCGTATCGTGAATTTCGCGTGCCATCCGGTTACGTTCTTCCAGAATAGAAGCTTCCTCAGCTCGTTTACGTTCACGAAGCAAATCAGCGGTTCGTTCTGTAACCTGTTGCTCTAACGTACAATTGTAATCAGCTAATACTTGTTCAGCTTGTTTTCGCCGGGTAATGTCTTGAAAAGCAGCAATTGCATAAGATACATTACCCTGTTCATCAAAAACGGGAGTGCCCCAGACCTCAACCGGAATGGCTTTATCGTTTTGGTAAATTTCCATATCATCAACGGTGCTACGTTCACCGCTGAGTGCCCGAATAGACGGGAGTGCTTCGGTGGGATAGGGTTGATCTGTTCCTGCTAAATAAACTTGATAAGCTTCTACCAGGTGATCCAGTGACACCGATGGATCGCTATCTTTGCCCAATAGCTGAACTGCCCGTTGATTGAAGTAGTGAGGGCGACCCACTGCATCAAATACGGCAATTCCTACTGGGACTGCTTCTAGAAACTGAGCCATCCGACTTTCACTGGCGCGGATCACCGAGTAAAGTTTGGCATTTTCGATCGCGATCGCAGCTTGAGTGGAGAGTAGACTTAGAATTTGCGCTCGTTCTGGTGTAAAGGCTCCAGCCGCTAGTTGATTTTCTAGATATAGCACACCCACCAGCTTGCTTTGATTCAATAGGGGCAAACAGAGCAGCGATCGCGTTTGGTTTCTTTGAATGTAGGGATCGTTGATAAAATTCCCCTCCCGAGTGGCATCACTTAAAATCACAGACTCATGAGTTCGGATCACATATTGAACAAGGGACTCAGGTAAGCGAGTTGTTGAGATTGATCGCAGTACTTGCGTGGCACAAACTTTTTCGCCTTCATTGAGTTCACAAGCTGCTTCGATCGCCCATTCCCCTGAGTTTTCTAAAAGCAGGCATCCCGTTTGTGCCCCAGCATTTTCAATGAGAATCTGCATGAGAGAACTAAGCAACTGCTCCAGCTCAATCTCACTAGAAATCGCTTGAGCTGCTTTCATCACTGTTGCTAAATCGAGAGCCGTGTGAGAGGTGTTTGTATGCGAGGCATTTGAGGTGGTTCCAGCGGTGGTACGAACTGATGGAGAGACTGTATTGGAAGACTGAGGAAACAGTTGAGAATAGCGAATTTCTAAATCTTTAACCTTGGCGATCGCTCCCCATCGTTCATAGCAATAATGAGCTTCTTTCATGTAGAGCTGGGCAAACTTTTCTCTGCCGCGAGCTAAGTAATGCTTGGCTGCTAATTCATAGGCTAATGCTTCTTCTTGAAGATACTCATTGTCTCTAGCTCCTCGAATTGCTTGTTCGTAAAACTCCTCAGCCTCTAAAAACTGACCTAAAACTCGTGCTTTCTCTGCCTCAATTAGATGATACTTGTGTAAAAAATTCATCGGCGCATGATGTGCCCATTTGCGGAGTTTTTTCTGGTTGCTGACCACGTTAGAAAGCAATGCTTTTTGTTCTAGATCAGGAACGGATGCATAAATTGCCAGTCGAACTAAAGAATCATAAAAGCGAAGCAGTGGCATTGTTACCTGACCTGGCGCACCTTTTAGATACCACTCAGCCCCATTTGCACTGTTTAACGCTTGAGTAAACTGCCCAAATAAATAGCAGAGAATGAGCTTGTTGATATAGAAATATTGAAATCCAAGAGAATCATTCGTTGTCAAATAATGATTTAACTGCTGCTGTTCATTGTAAACAGAACCTTGTAAACAGCACGGCTCATCAACGTGTCCTTGTAAGTTAAGTACTGCTTGCCAAAAGATCTGATGATAATTTAAACAGGCTCCCTGCTTCAACTGTGCAATAGCGTAGCTACAGTTCTTCATCTCACGTTCTAATTCGATCAGCTCTAATCCGCTGAAATATAAATACTCACATCTTTGGTAAGCCGCTAAACCTGCAAACACAAAATCTCCGGTTTCTATTCCACTGGAATAACCTTCTTGCAGTAAAAATGCAGCTTCTCTGAAATGTGATTTTCCAAAGCTGATGCCTTCTGCAACATTTAGAAGGACTTTACTTTTAAGTTCTTTCGCATTCAACCGTTCCACAAGGCTGAGGGCAAGTTGACCTAACTGATGAGCTTTCTCTACATCCTGGGTTGCTGCTGTGATCACAACTCCATAACAAGCATAGGCAACCGCAGAGGAGGGTGCATTGCCATATTGAATTGATAACTTAACTTGTTCACAAGCCATTAGCCAAAACAATGCCGGTGCAGCTTGAAAGGCAGGAGAAATGATATTTGAAATAATCCGCATCGCTGCCAATTTATTGGCATCTGTCATTAAAGGTAAACACACCAAATCTTGAACATTCTGTCCTTGCAGAACTTCTCTTGTTTCTAAAAGTACTTGCTGAATTTGAGATTCTGTCGGTGATGCTGGCAGATTCAGCCCTAGTTTCGCCAACACTTGTAACCCGGCACTAATCGCGTCTAACTTGTGAGCCTGCGCCACATAGGTTTTGATGATGACCTCATGAACTTTCACTTCATCTAAGATAGTTTTGGCTTCTTGCAGAGCAATTGTTGCCCAGTAATCTACCTGCTCAAGCTCACCACATAGATAAGCAACTTCTGTAGTTTCTAGATATAGCTCCCAGGTTAGGTCATAGTTGGTTTCCCAGCTAGACGCTGCTAGCCATGCTCTACCTTTGGCTAAATATTTTGCGGCTACACCGTAGGCGATCGCCCCTTTTGCTTTTTGAGCTGCTAATAGATTCAGCTTGGCAGTGTTATCTCGTTCTACTGGATCAGTAATCAGCTCAATCCCACGATTGAGCTGATCCACAACTTTAAATAGTTGGTCTGATGGGTGTTCTGGCAAAGTTTTTTCTAGCAGAGTACGACCAATTTGAAGGTGAACCACTTGTTTCTGCGATTCATCGATTAAGGCATAGGCCGCTTGCTGGACGCGATCGTGCAAAAACCTATAGTTTTGAACTAACAAGTCTTGGTCTAGTTCAGACAATGGTTGGATAAGTCCAGCTTGTATTGCTGTTAACAAATTCCGAAACACTGCTTTAGGCGATTGCTCACACACGATCGCCAAGGTCTTCAAATCAAACTCAGCCCCAATACAGGCAGCTAGTTGAAGAAGCTGTTGCGTTGATTCTGGTAGCTTCTTC
>DATNOY010000240.1:0-4786 GCA_036703495.1 Coleofasciculaceae cyanobacterium | reverse complement strand
GAGACTGCTGGCAATATTGCTCCAACAGCTGTCGCTCCTCCTCTGAGGATTGAAATGTAATCCATCCTTGCTGTTTTCTGGGCATTGGGAGATAATACCAACTTAGTTGGTAGCATAGGGTCGGGCAAACCTGAAAATCAACTGTAGGGATTTGCATTGCGTTCAAAACCCCCATTTTCTAGAAAATGGGGCTTGATTCTTCTGCCCATCCCTTGCAGCAATTTTCCCATCCATCAGGCTATTGTAAGAATCTAAACGGCTTTCAAACAATAGCGAAGGTTGGGCATGAGGGGCTGTCAGGGGATCGGCGATCGCCCTATGCATCTAGCTTTTCCAGCCCCACCAGACTGCTGTTGCTTGAGCAGATTCAGCTATGAAAAAAACACGTCTTCTTCTCTTTTTAGGGGGACTGATTGCGGCTTGCCTCTTAACCTTGATTTTGAAAGGATGGGCACCTGTTGCAGCCCAAGCTAACAATACCCTGCTGATCTCGGCAGCAGCCAGTTTGCAAAATGCCCTAGAGGCGATCGATCCGCAGGTTGAACAAGCCAATCGCCTTAGCGTCAATTACAACTTTGGGGCATCAGGAGCATTGCAACAGCAAATTGAACAGGGTGCACCGGCTGATATATTTATCTCTGCTGCCACTCGGCAGATGGATGCCCTGCAACAACAAGGGTTGCTCTTGAACGACACCCGTCGCAATTTGCTCACCAATCACCTCGTCCTGATTGTGCCGAGTAACTCCACCCTGAACCTGACCAGCTTCCGCCAGCTGACAGGAGCCAGCGTGACCAAAATAGCAGTCGGTGAACCGCGCAGCGTTCCGGTAGGGCAGTATAGCGAAGAACTGTTCAAGAACTTAGGGATCCTAGACCAGGTGCGATCGAAGCTGGTCTATGGCAACAGTGTCAGGAATGTCTTGGCAGCAGTAGAAAGCGGCAATGCCGATGCCGGAATTGTCTACACCACCGATGCCTTAATTTCCAGCCAGGTCAAACAAGTTGCCACGGCACCCGATAACTTGCATTCGCCGATTGTGTACCCGATCGCTGTGCTAAAAAACAGCAAGAACCCGCAGTCTGCCCGCAGCTATGTTCAGTATTTGACGGGCAACTCAGCCAAGGCCGTGTTTCAGCGCTACGGCTTTGGAATAGCCAGCTAAATCCAGGCGGTGACTCAATTTTGGGTTCACAGCGGCAAGCAGCGATCGCCTCTCTAACCTGCACCCGAAACAGAAGCAATTCATACCGTCTTGACAGCCAAAATTTTAATTTTCTCAAGGTTTTTTCCCATTTAGCTCCATCAGCAGTCAAAATTTGTAGCAGATAGGACTGAGATTTGCTGATTCAAATCATTAACCCCTAGATCTGGAGGTTGCCATGGAGCTAACTCGACGGGATGCGCTCAAACTGGGACTGATGGGCGTTGGCAGCTTATTTTCTCCCTTTGGCGATGTCCAGCCTGGGCTAGCTGCGACGGGGCAATGTATGTCCCATGCCCACAGCGACCCTCCAGTTCTTCAACCCCTTCAGTTCAGCCCCCAGATTGACCAGTTTCAACGTCCCTTTCAGCGCCTTCAGCTATTACCCGCTCAGGCGGTTGGCGCTAATCTGGACGGCTACACCATCAGCTTACGCAAAACAAACGTCAATATCCTGCCCGATAAACAAACAGAGGTCTGGAGTTTTAATGATTTGCTGCCCGGCCCGCTGATTCGCCAACGCAAAGGGCGACCTTCAGTAGTTCGGCTCATTAACCTGCTGCAAGACGAAACAGGGCAGAGCATCGACAGTTCTATTCATCTACATGGCATGGCTTCATTGCCTCAATATGATGGCTATGCTGAAGATCTGATTCCCTATAACCACTACAAAGATTACTACTATCCCAACGACAAAGCGACTACGCTGTGGTATCACGATCATGCGATCGGTCATACCTCACGCAATGTCTACATGGGTTTAGCAGGCATGTATATTGTAGATTACGAAGCAGATGATTTCTACAATCCCCAGGATCGCGATCTGCTGCCTCAAGGCGATTATGAGATCCCGATGATCATTCAGGACAAACGCTTTAATCCAGAAGGCCGGCTCATCTTCAATGACAACGCTCAACGCGGCACCTATGGCGATGTCATGCTGGTCAATGGTGTCCCCTGGCCCCGTCTGGAAGTCAGTAATCGCAAGTATCGCTTTCGTATCCTCAATGGGGGGACATCCCGTGTGCTGAGGCTAGGAGTACAGGTTCAACACGACACCAAAGTTGAGCCGCTCGATCTGATTGTTGTCGCGAGTGACGCCGGTTTGTTGAGCGAGCCAATTTATACCAAAACCCTCCAGCTTGGTGTGGCAGAACGCTACGAAGTCATCATTGACTTTTCTAAATATGCGGGCAAAGAAGTATTTCTGGTTAATCCGATTCTGCCCAGTAATGGAGATGGGGATCTCCGCACAACCCGGATTCTGTGTTTTCAGGTCGGCAGCGGCACTCAAGATAATCCGCCCTTACCCCAGAGATTAGGCGTACTGACGCCAATTGACACACTGCGCGCTGAGGTGAAGGGGCCAACTCGAACCTTCCGGTTCGATCGCAACGGCAATCGTTGGGTCATCAATGGCAACGTTTGGGATGTGAATCGGATAGATGCCAGAGTAGACCCTTGCGCCACAGAAATTTGGCGGTTTGTTAATGGCGGTGGTGGCTGGGTACACCCAGTGCATGTGCATCTGGGCCATTTCCGGTTACTCAGCCGCAATCGGGCACTCCTGCAGCCCTACGAACAGGGGATGAAAGATACCTTCTATGTCGGTGAATTTGAAACCGTAGAGATGATCGGTAGATTTGGGCCCCATGAAGGCAAGTATATGATGCATTGCCATAACCTAGTTCATGAAGACCACGACATGATGACCCAATTTGAGGTAGGGCATCAGGGTTGTGATCCTTGTTCGGCTCCTGCAAAGCCGCTACCCGCTCCACCCACCTATGATGCACCGCCTTGTATCCCGCCCCAAGAATGCTCTTTATCCCCAGGCGGTTAATAAACGCCCCCTTTCCCCGTCAATTGGGCTATGAGTTCCCAAAGCCATCTGCACCTAAAAACTACTCAACTTGCACTCATCTTGACGGGTATATAGCAACTTTCAACTGAGTGAAGTACGGATTATTTTTTGAAAGCTTCGCGAAGCTTTCAAAAAATAATCCGGTTTTAATCGAGCGTGAAGCGCCATAGCAGTCCTCATCTGAATGGGTAGCACTATAAAATCTGTTTAGCATGGTTTCAGGAAAGCATATGGCTCGTTTTTTAATCGGCACAATTCCGGTCGTTGGACATGTGAGTCCGGGGATAGCGATCGCTCGCGCCCTCATAGAACGGGGACATGAGGTGTGGTGGTATACCGGAAGCGCATTCCAGTCAACAGTTGAGGCAACAGGAGCGCACTTTGTGCCGATTACCAATGGGGTAGATTATTCCTATCCCGAAAATGTGCCTCAAGCGTGGACAGACCAGCGCAATACCCTTCAAGGAGCCGCACAGCTTAAGTTTGACCTCAAACACTTTTTTATTGATGCAGCATTAGGTCAAGTTAAAGATTTTGCCGCTATTCTGAGTGAATTCCCCGCAGATGTATTGGTGACTGATTCTTTTTTCTTAGGCGCATCTTGGATTTGTGAGCAAGGCGGTCCCTTGTGGGCAGAATTTGGGGTTTCCGCTTTGGGGTTTAGTAGTCAAGACACAGCCCCGTTTGGGTTAGGTTTAAAGCCCAATGCATCACGATTAGGACGATTGCGAAACCGTTTTCTGAACGGATTACTTCAGCAAGTCTTGTTTCGAGACGTGACTGCCCATATGAATAAACTGCGGGTCAAGTTTGGATTACCTGCCTCGTCCAAACCGTTTTTTGACAATCTTTCGCCATTTCTATATCTAGCAGGAACAGTGCCCAGTTTTGAGTACCCTCGCCAGGACTTGCCACCACAAGTCCACTTTATCGGACCGCTGTTATCCTTACCATCCACCGAATTCGTTCCACCCAGTTGGTGGTCAGACCTGCAGGGAGACAAACCTGTCGTACATGTCACGCAAGGGACGGTTGCGACTGAAGCAAGTAATTTGATTGTGCCAACCCTTCAAGCGTTAGCTGATGAAGCGGTCTTGGTAGTCGCCACTACTGGAGGGCAAGCGATCGAAGGGCTGAATCTGCAATCTATCCCTGCTAATGTCCGACTGGAGCAGTTTATTCCCCATGCTCACTTGTTGCCGCATGTGGATGTCATGGTCACTAATGGAGGGTTCAACGGGGTGCAAATGGCATTAGCCCAAGGTGTCCCTTTGGTAGCAGCAGGACAAACGGAAGATAAGCCAGAAATCTGTGCGCGGATTGAATGGACGGGTGTGGGTATTAACTTAAAAACGAAGACGCCCACACCTGATCAAATCAAGCATGCTGTCAGAAAAGTATTGACTGATGCCAATTACAAAAATAAAGCCAAAGACCTGCAGCTAGAAATCAGCCAATACAAGACTTCAGAACTCGCAGCGACCTTGTTAGAACAATTGGCTCTGACCCAACAACCGATTCTCAGATCTTGACCCCAAACCTTGTAGGGTGATCTTCCCATCTAGCGCACAGTTTAGTTTTCCCGGTGGGAACCCGCATCAAAAGCCTTGAGAGCGTCCATATCGTAGGGACTGCGAGGAGCGGCTTGCGGTACGGAAGCGTTTGCTTTGTCGGGCGATCGCGGCTGCAAAGACTCGGGGCGATCGCTCTGCGGGATT
>DATNOY010000239.1:0-6943 GCA_036703495.1 Coleofasciculaceae cyanobacterium | reverse complement strand
AATCGGGACAGCAGGCAGCGCTGATCAAGGAAGATGGCTCAATCGTTAAAGCCAAAATCACCAAGCTGCTGGGCTTTGATGGCTTGAAGCGGGTGGAAATGGCATCTTCTTCAGCGGGCAACATTGTGGCCGTGACGGGCTTTGCCGATGCCAACATTGGTGAAACCATTACCGACCCTACTAATCCTCAGGCTTTGCCTTTGATTAAGGTGGATGAGCCTACCTTGCAGATGACTTTCTCTGTCAACGATTCGCCCTTTTGCGGACAGGAAGGCACTTTTGTGACGTCGCGGCAGGTGCGCGATCGCCTGATGCGGGAGCTAGAAACCAACGTGGCGCTGCGGGTGGAAGAAACCGACTCGCCTGATAAGTTCTTTGTTTCCGGTCGGGGAGAGCTGCACTTGGGCATCCTGATTGAAACGATGCGTCGGGAAGGCTATGAATTCCAGGTTTCTCAGCCACAGGTGATCTATCGGGAAGTGGGTGGACGCCCCTGTGAACCGTTTGAGCAACTGGTGCTGGATGTGCCGGAAGAAGCGGTTGGTGGCTGCATTGAACGTTTAGGTCAACGCAAAGCCGAAATGCAAGACATGCAGATGGGCGGCAATGGTCGGACTCAGCTTGAGTTTGTGATCCCGGCGCGGGGATTGATTGGCTTCCGAGGCGAGTTTATGCGCTTGACTCGCGGGGACGGCATCATGAACCACAGCTTTTTGGATTACCGCCCGATCATTGGTGATGTAGACACTCGGCGGAATGGAGTGCTGATCTCGTTTGAAGAGGGAACGGCTACTTTCTACGCCATGAAAAACGCTGAAGACCGGGGTGCTTTCTTCATCACGCCAGGGACGAAGGTCTATAAGGGCATGATTGTAGGCGAACATAATCGCCAGCAAGATTTGGAGCTTAATGTGTGTAAGACTAAGCAGCTTACTAACCATCGGGCTTCTGGGGGTGAGGAATTGGTACAGCTGCAAACTCCGATCGACATGAACTTGGAACGGGCGTTGGAATACATTGGCCCGGATGAGTTGCTAGAAGTAACGCCTAAGTCGATTCGTTTGCGCAAGGTGACGAAGAAGTTGGCGAAGCGTTAATTCTGGGGTGCTAACCCTACTGGAGATTGAGTGATGGGAGCTAAAGGAAACTTTAGCTCTCATTTTTTTAGGGTTATGGATGGGGGATTGAGCGGATCAACAGCCTTGGGGGGTTCCACCAAACCCCCAGCAGGGGACGGGCGCGTCCCCCACACCCCCTCCGCATGGTTTGGTGGCTGAGTGGCTGAGGGCGCTTTGCATTGATGGGGAGCAAGGGTCTGGAGCGGTGCACCCCGCGCCCCTTTCAAAAAAAGTTCATACTTGAAATCAGCAACGCCCAGTCGGGAATTGCTGTGGAGATGATTGCCAAAGGATTGAATTAGGGATCTGCGGGAAAATCGTATACCTATGTAGGGGCGCAAGGCCTTGCGCCCCTATCGCTAATGTTGTTGCCAATGGGGATGTTATTAAATTGCAAATCCCTTAGATGAGTCGAATATCGCCAAAATCTGGGGAATTTTAAGGCGATGATTTGAGATGGGAACTCTGGGAAAGGTATATGAGATGTTTAAGGTGTGCGATCGCCTTTTCAGGGCTCCTTGCTGGGGTGATCACTGGCTGTGGCGGAGGTGATAGGATCAGCGATCGTTCCATCAGCCCGAATTCGCTTGCAACTAGTCTCAATCAGTCTACAAATGGCACTGAGCTGGCGGGGCGAGTGATTGTAGCGGCAAAGCCTGATCGGTGGGTCAAAATGCCAGCATGGGACGAAAGCTGGAAGGTTAAGTATCAGTTCGTTGTACCGCCTTTGCCTACGGCAACCTGGAATCCCAGTCAGAGTACTTTGTATATTTGGGGTGATATCACTTTCGACGCATATGGCTCAGAAGGCGCATACAGGCTATCAGACTACAAATTTAACCAAATTGTCCCCCAACTTTTTCTCGGTCGTGTCCTCTCAGGCAGTCAGGCGGGCTTTACAGCGTCTTGGTCACAGCAAAACACCTGGGTGATTCAGTCACAGTACTTCTGGCAAAAGGACAATACGCCCTATGCCCAAGTCGGTTCTATGGTAAATGTCAACTCTGGTGACATCATTACAACGACGATCGTCTACAGTCCCCAAATTGGCAAGATTACGGCAAGCATTTCGGCTCCGGCTGGCACAAGCTCGATCGTTATTGATCGACCTTTCCCCAATCAACCGCATCTTTTTGCAAATTGGGCTGATTTTCTGAAGAAGGCACAACTCGCTACTCGGGGCCACTACGTGCTTGCTATACCTGAAATGAACGTTGAACCCTGGCAGGTGGATAAGCAAACGATGTGTACACTCCTCCCGTTTGTAGTCAAAGGGATCGATCTCCCCAACGTTGGCACAGCCAGCGCAGACTATGCACAGTTCGGCGTAGAAAATCTGCCGTGTGCTCAATCCGCAGTTGAGCTAGCGTTTTAAATCATTTGGGCCAGTTAGACGATTGATATGGGATAAGGTTCTAAGGATCATGGATTAAATAAAATCCAATAGTTTTTGGAAATGCTGCATTTCTAAAAAACTATTACAGGTTAATTAATTTGCGATCCTAAGTAGTTGTTGATATTTTTCGCAATGTAGCTCCAGTCATTCTGGTTAGGGTAGGGTGTACTCAATCAGATTAGGGTTAGGCTTAAGACAGCATTTAAGAAACAACGATGGTCAGCTTTCTCGCTCTAGATTTTGAAACCGCCAATCGAAACTCTAATAGCGCCTGTGCGATCGGTCTAGTCCGGGTAGAGGATAACCAGATTGTGCAGAAAAGCTATTTTCTGATTCGCCCACCGCAGCGTCAATTTGAGTTCACCTATATCCACAATATTTCTTGGGAAGATGTGGTGACGCAACCCAATTTTGGCGAACTGTGGTCAACGTTGGCAGACCACTTCACAGAGGTGGATTTTATTGCAGCTCACAATGCCTCATTCGATCGTCGGGTCTTGTATGACTGCTGCAGTACCTACGGCATTGTTAAACCGTCGCAAGACTTTATCTGTACGGTGCAACTGGCTCGAAAGGTGTGGAAGATCTATCCCACTAAGTTGCCCAACGTCTGTCAGCATCTTGCGATTGAGCTAGATCATCACCAGGCCCTATCCGATGCTGAAGCTTGTGCCCGTATCGTCATGGCAGCGCACCGAAGTAAGACAGGAGTCTGAGCAGTCCAAGCCAGAAAGCTCATAAAATTTGCTCAAAATGCTCCACGGTAGGAAATGGATCATAGAAATGGTGAAGCAGTCGTTTCCACGCTTGATAATCGGGCGATTGGCGAAAGCCTACGGTGTGATCTGCCAATGTTTGCCAGCGAACCAGCAGAACATAGCGATCGGGCGTTTCCAGACAGCGATGCAGCTCATGCGATTGATAGCCTGGCATTGAGGCAATAATTGACGCAGCCTGAGCAAAGGCGGCTTCAAACTCCTGAGCCAGTCCACTCCGAACCTTGAGCATGGCTACTTCTAAAATCATTACCTTATATTTCCGCTGATTTGCTTAGGATCCCGAATTAATTAAAACCAAACTTTTAATTCTTGGGTCTTATTCAATTCACGTTCCTTAGGGTTTGCTGAGGGAGGGCTTCAGGGAGGGCTTTAAGAGCGGCTGAAGTTCTGCTAGCGTCAGGTCGCGCCATTGTCCAGGTTGCAATCCCTCTAGGCGTAAATGGGCGATCGCGACCCGTACCAGCCGCAGCGTTGGAAAACCGATCGCAGCCGTCATCCGCCGCACCTGCCGATTTTTGCCCTCAGTGAGGGTGATCTCCAGCCAGGCAGTAGGTACCGTTTTGCGAAAGCGTACGGGTGGATGGCGAGGCGGTAGATCCGGCTCTGGCTCAAGCCGCTTTACTTTAGCTGGACGAGTACGATAGTCTTGAATCACAAGTCCATGACGCAACTGCTGTAAAGCGGCTTCATCCGGAACATGTTCTACTTGTACCCAATAAGTGCGAGGATGCTGAAATTTTGGATCACTCAGCTGATGCTGCACTCGTCCGTTGTTAGTTAACAGCAACAAGCCTTCACTATCGCGATCGAGTCTTCCGACAGGATACACATTGGGTACAGAAATATAATCTTTCAAGGTGTGCCGCTGAGTCTCAGACTTTTCATCTGTGAACTGCGATAACACATCAAAGGGCTTGTAAAACAGCAGAAAGCGATCGGGCATGGTGACAGGTCAACGCTAGAAAATCAAGAATAAAGAACAAATATTTCGTTCTGTATCACTATCTATCTGTCTATTCATCCTGGGGCATTGCTTTACCCCTTTCTAAAGACCTCAGATCTCACTCTTTATGAAGAACTATTGCGATCCGTTAGAAAGATTTAGCTAAATCCCCTATATCTCTAAGTGTGACTTACTGTAAAACATTAATAAGCATATCGCTGGGGATAAGTTTATGGAAATGAAAAAATATCGGATGGTCTGCACGCTAACTTTTGGCGACATCTATGGTCAGATCATTGTCTGGCTGGTTGTTCTGTTTATTAGCTTGGCGTCAGCATTGGCGCTTATGGGAGCCAGCCGCCCCATTTATGCTTTAGCGACTGTGGGATTAGTCTTGGTGCTTTCTTTGCCCTTCTTGCTGTTTGCTTTTGTCACAACGCTGCTTAACCATATTGAGTTTTCTACCGTTGATCCGGCTACAGAAACTCGCTCCAAGTCTAGTCCAGCCATTAGTCAAAAGCCGGCTCAGGCAGCGGGTTAGCCGTTCGTAGTATCCAATAGACCGAAAAGAGATCCCCGGCTGCTGGCAGCCGGGGATTTTTGCCTGGTTCTCTGGGTACCCCTAGATCCAGCAATTGGGGTTCAAAAATTTGGCTGAAAAATAAATTAAAGGTTGTAACACTTTTCAACTCTAGACCGGAACCCCCGTCTCAATCGCTCACTGACCTGAGCTATCTTGGTAAGACATATTGGGCGATCGCATATGAGAAAGTTCCTGCTAATCGGTCTATTTGTCGTGGGTCTGGTATGGGCAGTTCTGAGCTATCCGGGGTTGTCCAATCGGGGAGAGTACCAGTCCATTGTGCTGGATTTCCGGGAAGATTTGAGTCCGACACAGCTGGAGCAGGCAGTCCAGGAGATCGCTCAGCGATATCACGTTACGCCTCATCCCAACAGCGAATTTTCTCAGGCAGATCACGTCTATGTTCTGGATGGCACTGCCCCTCTGCTGAAAGCCTTGCGCCAGTCTGACTTGAAGCAGTACACCGAGGCGATCGACGCTAACTACGTTTATCAAGCTCTAGAGATCCCCAACGACCCAGATTATGGGAAACAGTGGAACCTGCGCAGCATCAACATTGAATCGGCTTGGAATGAGTCTAAAGGCAAGGGCGTCACGGTAGCGGTGATCGACACGGGCGTTAGCCCGGTGCCAGACTTAGCCCAAACCCAATTTGTAGAAGGCTACGACTTTGTCAGCGATCGCCCTGATGCCACGGACGATAATGGGCATGGCACCCATGTGGCCGGGACGATCGCCCAATCTACCAATAACAGTTTTGGCGTGGCCGGCATTGCCTACGAAGCCAGCATTATGCCGCTGAAGGTGCTGAGCGGATTTGGCGGTGGCACAGTCGCCGATATTGCAGAAGCCATTCGGTTCGCCGCCGACCACAATGCCGATGTCATCAACATGAGTTTGGGAGGTGGGGGCGATGCCGCGATTTTGCGCGAAGCGATCGACTATGCCCATAGCAAAGGCGTGGTGGTGGTGGCAGCGGCTGGCAATGCCAATACCAACGCAGCTAGCTATCCGGCTCGTTATCCCCATGTGATTGCCGTTGCGGCGATCGATGCCACGGGGGTGAAAGCCCCTTATTCTAACTTCGGGGCAGGGGTTGATATTTCGGCACCGGGCGGCTCTACAGCCAACGGGGAAGCGGGTGGCATTTTACAAAACACCATTGATCCGGCAACGGGTGAAGCGCTGTTTAGCTCCCTGCAAGGAACCAGCATGGCGGCTCCGCATGTGGCAGGGGTAGCCGCGCTGATCAAATCCGTGGGCGTGAAAGATCCACAGGCAGTTACCGCAGTATTGCAGCGATCGGCACGGGTGATCCAAGGGGATGAGCTCAACCACTTTGGAGCCGGACAGCTCGACGCTACTGCAGCGGTTCGGATGGCACAGCAAGAAAACCTGGATATTAAGGACTTTTTCCGCTGGCTGCGCGACAACGGCTACCTCAATCTAAAATTCTGGTTTGATGGGGGTGTGGTAGCACTAATGCCTAAAATTGCCATGGTGGTGGGGTCATACCTGCTGGCGTGGCTATTGCGAGCCTACATGCCGCTTAGCAGCTGGGCGCTGGGCAGTGGATTAGTGACTGGCAGTGCGGGCTTGTTCTTTCTGCGGGGGTTCTATATCTTCGATTTGCCGCAATTTCCTTTCCGAATTTTGGGGAGTTCCATTCCAGAGCTGGGAGGAGCCATTCAAGGGAGCAGCGTCCTCAACCCCATCTTTGCCAGTGTCCTCATTCCCTTTGGGCTGGTGGCTTTGCTGCTCGGACATGCCCAGTGGAAGTGGTTTTCTGTCGGCTCGGCTCTGGGAGTGGCAGCCTGTCTGACGGTAAGTGCTGTCCTGTCGCCTTCGGTATTGTGGTTGGGAAGCGGGGCGATCGCTCAAGCGTTTCTGATTTTAAATGCCGGTCTTTGCATAGGACTGGCATACTTAGCAGCAAAAGCAGCCAGTTCAGGAGGGCATCATGAGTATCTCGGTTGAAGGCACAGTTCAGCGATCGGGGATGGGTAACGGCACCTGGGCCCTAGTGGCAGGTGATGGCGTAACTTACGAGATTTTGAAAGGAGCACCCCACGATTTACTACAGCCCGGCTTACAGGTCAAGGTGAAGGGTCAGGTGCGGGAGGA
>DATNOY010000238.1:0-2159 GCA_036703495.1 Coleofasciculaceae cyanobacterium | reverse complement strand
GCAAGACGATCGCCACGACAGCCAGGGTCATGGTGGAGCCGTTGACTCGGGCCACCACAGGCTGAAACTCCTGCTCTTTATAACGGATGCCGCCCAGCAGCATGGATAGCCCCATAACCAGCAGCAAATTACTAATAATGGTGCCGGTAATGCTGGCTTTAACAATGTCAATTAGCCCTGCTTTTAGAGCCACCAGAGAGATAATCAGTTCAGTAGCGTTGCCAAAGAAGGCGTTGAGTAAGGCTCCAATGGATGGACCCGAAATCACGGCTACTTCTTCGGTGGCTGTGCTCAGCCAGATCGCTAGGGGAATGATGGCGATCGCGGCCGTAATGAATACGACGAGCGCCCCCCACTCTAGCTGCTCAGCGGCGATCGAGATCGGGATGAATACCAGTAGACCCAAGGAAATAATCTTCTTGATAGACATAGGGCAAACTCGCGAATTTCAGGCGTATCTTGAAACAGGTTCTTGGCAAGGTCTTCGAGCAGAAGTTTATCCCAAAACACTTACAGGCCCTAGCTATTTAACTGTCTTTCATCAAAGTCTGACGGAATCATAGGAACTTCTTAGGATTCAGCAGCTATGCCTAAAAGCAGGTTTAGGGAATTAACGCCAAAATCCGACCTAGAGCGGCGGGAGAATTATGATTTTTTCGTTACACTCGTTAACAGTTTGTGTTGATGTAGCAAGTTCAAATGATTTGTGAGAAAGAGGGTAAAGGAGGCACTGCTTCCTTAGGAAGGAAATCTTCAAGCCCCGCTTGATTTTTCTCACAACTGATTTAGGACTGCTAGTTACTAGCTATCTGTTGTAAAACCTCTCTACCAAATTAGACAGTTCTCATGGCTGAGACTCTTACCAAGCTGGCATACCAGACCTTTCAGCAAGGCAAAAGCTACTTTGGATTAGCGCATAAAACGCTTAGTACTCAACTCCTGAGCTGGCTGGCTCCAGATGCGAAGCAACCTACTGAACCTTTACCTACTGAGCTGCTGCTGCAAATTCAGCAGCGGCTTAACCAATTGATTGAGCAAGATTGGCAAGACGCTGAGCAAGGAATTTATCCGTCTAGCGTGCTGTTTGATAACCCTTGGGAGGATTTCTTTCGCTACTATCCCCAGATTTGGCTGGATATGCCCAAAATTTGGCAACGCGTGAGGGAGAAGCGATATCAAGAGTTTTCACCAGCAGTGAGAACGGCAGGATACCCTAGCTACTATGTGCAGAACTTTCATCACCAGACGGATGGCTATCTCAGCGACGATTCAGCCAATCTTTACGATCTGCAAGTCGAGATTTTGTTTAATGGTTCTGCCGATCCCATGCGACGACGGATTTTAGCTCCGCTGAAGCGAGGATTGGCAGCTTTTGATCTACCACTCCATCAAATTCGGGTGTTGGACGTAGCATCTGGGACAGGGCGAACATTACGGCAAATCCGGGCTGCTTTACCCGAAGCGTCGTTATATGGCATTGACCTTTCGCCGGCCTACCTCCGCAAAGCCAATCAGCTGCTGTCGGAAATTCCTGGCGAGTTGCCGCAGCTGGCTCAGGCAAATGCTGAAGCGTTGCCTTATCTAGATGGTTACTTTCAGGGCGTTACCTGCGTTTTTCTGTTTCACGAACTGCCGCCAGAAGCGCGACAGCGCGTGATTGAGCAATGCTATCGGGTGCTCCAACCGGGCGGTGTGTTTGTGATTTGTGATTCTATCCAGGCTAGCGATTCGCCGGAACTGGCTCCAGCGATGCGTAACTTTGCCGCTATGTTCCACGAGCCTTATTATCGGCATTACATGACGGATGATTTGGAAGAACGGTTAGAGAAAGCAGGGTTTGCTGCTGTGCAGACAGAGGTGCATTTTATGAGCAAATACTGGATCGCTCGCAAGCTTTAAGACACTCAGCAACCTAAGGAACGTGAATTGAATAAAACCCTAAGCTTAATTTTTGAAAGCGCCGCACTGCCGCACTTTCAAAAATTAAAAGTCCGGTTTTAATTCGCGGTTCTAATCAGCTGACTTCCAACTTCTCTGGCAAGATTTGCCTGTGCTGCTGTGGAACAGATCTATTAACCTCACCCCTAAAACGGACACTAATGACTGTAGTTTATCCTCGCAAGTTAAAAAGCTCCTTCGGATCTTTGAGCGCCCGTGAT
>DATNOY010000237.1:0-5000 GCA_036703495.1 Coleofasciculaceae cyanobacterium | reverse complement strand
CAAGATCGATCGCTTCACAAGCGCTAGCTCAAAGACTGCCTGAGCCAGTTGTGGCTGAAGCTTTCCCTGAAGATGACGGACAGCCTCAGCAGATTATCTACCGAGCTGAAGTTCGCCGTCGTTAGAGCGTCTGCAGGTTTTCTTGGGGCTAGTTTGGCAATACGGCTGGAAGGCGATCGCGGATAATGCCCGCAAAAAGTAAATGATCGCCTTCATCCACTACTCAGTCACAAACACCTCGAATTTCTTCCGCTTAACTTTTGGGAAGTTATGCTCCACCCAGGCAAGGCGGGCAGGTCAGCCATTGACTTGAGCATTGTGAAACAAGCTCACTGGAAAACAATGGCATACACAAACGGTCATGTAGAGTTTGCAGAGGGCGATCGGAAAAATATCAGAATGGTAATTCGTGGGTTGCCTACCCTACTGTATATCCGGTTCTGAAACTGAGCAGGAGAGGCAACCCTCCTGCTGAGGTTGACATCTAGGCTGGAGCACTAATCAGAAGAGTTTCAGCTATTTTCCTACTGGAGAGCAAAACAACTTAATCTTCTGAGGAGGCTCCCTCAACCTAGATCAGGCTGAAAGTCAGCGATCTAGGAGAGTTTCCAGCTCAAGTTGTGCTGAGATGAACTGCTGCTAACCTATGAACATCAACCCGTGCCATCCTGCCTTAACCGTTCCGGGACCTCGCTTGGACAACTGGTTCACGCTGTCAAAAGACTCCATTGGCTATACTCGCCATCTGTTTGAGACCTATGGGGCGATCGTCTCCTTGCGCTACGGGGGGGGCACAAACATTTACTCACCTCTACCCAATTGTCCGGGTAGCATATTTGTCTATGGTCCTGAGTTTGTCCGCCAAGTCGCTACCCAGCACGAGATTTACCACAAACACCCGCTCAGTGGACGACTGTACCGCAAAAGAGGGCAATCTGCCCGCACCGAACCGCTCAACCGCTTCGCTGTAGGGTTGTTTGGGGTCAATAATGATCAGCATCGACAGCATCGGCAGTTGATCATGCCAGCTTTCCACAAGCAGCAGCTCGAACACTACCGCGATGATATTGTTGCCATCACACAATCTGAATTAGACAGGCTGCAGGTGGATAAACCCTGTGATATCGCGCAGGTGATGCGCTTGCTGACTCTGCGAGTAGCCACCAAAACGCTCTTTGGGGAAGATGTCGCTGAGGGTAGTACTGGGCAACTGCTTCAAGATGCTTTGGTCTTGATGGGTTCACCGCTCATGTCCCTGTTGTCTTATGACATGCCGGGTCTGCCTTATCATCGCTTCCTCAATCAAATTGCTCAACTAGATGACCAGATGCGACAGATAATTGCCCACAAGCGATCTCAACCAGAAGGCGATCGCGATGTCCTGTCGATGCTAGTCCAGGCGCGGGATCAAGAGGAAGGCATCGGCTTGAGTGAGGATGAGCTGCTGGGACATGCAGGTGTCATCTTTGTGGCAGGGCATGAAACAAGTGCCAATGCTTTGACTTGGACGCTCTTCTTGCTCTCCCAGCATCCTCAGGTCGCTGCCGATTTGCTCGATGAACTTCAAGCTGTTCTACATGGCGATGCTCCCACCGTTGGACAACTAACGCAGCTCCCTCTATTAGAACGGGTGATTAAGGAGAGTATGCGGGTGTTACCGCCCGTGCCCTGGAATGGACGGGTGACTTCACAGCCTACAGAACTGGGCGGCTATGCCTTGCCTCAAGGCACCGAGGTGTTTGTCAGCCTGACTCAGACTCACCAGATGCCAGAACTCTATCGTGACCCCAGTCTGTTTAACCCGCAGCGTTGGGAAACAATCAACCCGACGATCTACGAATACAATCCGTTTAGTGCAGGACCGCGTCTTTGTATTGGGGCAGGTTTTGCCATGATGGAAATCAAACTGGTGTTAGCCATGCTGTTGCAACGTTACCGCCTAGAGTTTATTCCCCAGGTTTCGATTGACCGGGTTGGGATGGTTGTCATGGCACCAAAACAAGGGATGCCAATGCAAGCTCATGCCCAGGATCGTCGCTTTAGCCAGGGCGTGGGGCAGGTGCGTGGCAATGTGCGTGAGATGGTCAAGCTCCCGGGTTAATAGGCAATCCCGTTTGGTTAAGGGCTTTAAACAGCAAAATGTGGGCTTAGAATGATGAATACTCGTTGTTTCTCCAGGCGCGATTGAGCTTAACCGAACGGTATTGGGGTTGCCCTGCCAAGCAGAATCAACATATACTCAGCCGTCCGCCCCTCCGGGTAATCCCGCGAAAAGCCGACAAGAGATGCTCGGCAGACGGGCGCTCGGTTTTGCGTTTGGGATTGCCAGCACAGAGCCCATCGAGGGACTATTGAAGTGTCTGCAATTGCTGATGCACGACAAACTCCATCAGGGTGAACAAGCGCAAGGCAACAGTCAACAGAAACATCAAGCCGACAATGCGCCGTGGGTCTTGCAGAAACATCGGTAAGGACGGTAGTTGCCCGCGTTTGAAGCGGTGAAAGCCTCGTTCCATCTGCCATTGCTCTTGGTAATAGATAACCGCATCGCTCAAGCTGAACTGTTCCGGGGTAGCGTTGGTGACGTAGAGCCGCCAGCTCCAAAGGGCACGGGCTTGTTCAATGGATTCTGGTTGAGGCTGCACCTGAAGGCAAAATTGCTCAATGATTTTCTGGGGCTTGGGGTTTTTCGTACTGGGGCGACCACGACCCACCTGCTGGCTCACCTGCTGTAAATGGTCATTTCATGGCATATTTTAGTAAATCATATTTCTTCCTGGAATCATTACATAGCAAAGGCTTCAAGCTCCGTGTGGCACTTCGTTGCAACGTTGCTACTTGCCCCTTTTACAATGCCTTGAACTCATATACTCGTATCCGCAAGCGTATGAGTTCAGGAAAAACGCGATCGCCCTAGAAGGCATCCCAAAAAATTTAATGCCGGTACTCAAGCAAGCAGGCGATCGCTCGTTTGGCTACTGCCTGCTGATTCTCTGCTTGCATCAGGCTGATTTAACCGACGTGATATTTAACTCAGATCGCCATTCTGCCAACGGCTTTTCCCAACCCTCTTCCCACTTCTGCGCCAAAAAGGGTTTGGCTTGATACCCCAAATCGTAGCCCTGCTGCAGCACCCGAACAAGCGGCGTGAGATCGCGGTTCATCTTGATCACACTCAGCGTGATTCCGGCAATCAACATCACGGCCAGCGGAGAGCGATTTTGCGCCAGTTGAAAAGCTTGCAGACCGATCTCTCCAATCGGATCAGTGCCATATCCTGTAACGGTATGCCAAATATCATGCGTTTGTCGCATTCGCAGCGCTAAATAGCTCGTATCATCTTGTAGCTCGACTTTGCGATAAAACTCTGGATCCAGATTGGCGGCTCGCATGTGAGTCGCATAAGCAAAACCTAATGAATCTTCAGGGAGCTTGAGCAACGCTTCCAGATCGGGAGTGGGCGCAATGTATTGTTCTTCAAACAGTTGAGCCATTTCAGGATGAGATTTGAGATAGGTAATTGCGGCAGCAGAAGCCTCATGGTTGGCTAATGCAGCCGCAATATCAAAAACGGCTTCAATATCTGATTCGTTATCAACAAAGGCGACGAAACCTTGCAGTCCTTTCAGAAGTTCTGGAGTAAGCGATCGGTTCATATCAGCATTGATAGTGACGGGATGTTTTGACATCGAGA
Source organism: Coleofasciculaceae cyanobacterium (assembly GCA_036703495.1). Lineage (GTDB taxonomy): Bacteria > Cyanobacteriota > Cyanobacteriia > Elainellales > Elainellaceae > Drouetiella. Next base: position 1,306 of record DATNOY010000237.1, on the reverse strand, counting down.
ACCTCGGATAATCAAAAATTATAGCCGCAGCGCAACTTCCGCACCGTTCGATCGATTGTCAACGCAAAATCTGTGGCGTCAGCGGATCTTGAATCATTTGATGAGCCTCCGCGTCTCCCTTTGCCAAATTAACTTTTCTTTTGGCTTGTCTGATCGCTTTTTGAGCCATGAATCCGGGACGAAGAGAATTCAACGATAGTGGGAGCTCATGAGGGAGATTAATTGATAGCTGAGAATTGGCAGGGAGGAATCGTGTCTTAAAATTCAATGGAAATGTTAAAGGTTTCCCTAAATTTAGCCATTTTGCTGGACACTGGAATATCACAAGGCCGGAGCCAATCCTCAGAGTTTCCTTTATGAACAGCAATATCAAGAAAATTCTGATTCTAGCCGCCAACCCTAAGAATTCAACCCCATTGCGTTTGGATGAAGAAGTCCGGGAAATTAATGATGCCCTGAAGCTTGCTAAAAATCGGGATGACTTTGAGGTGATTCAGCAATGGGCCGTGCGACCCAGGGATATGCAGCGGGCAGTTTTAGAGTCTGAGCCGCGCATTGTCCATTTCTCAGGGCATGGCATGGGAACCGGTGGTCTGGCGATGGAGGATAATGCAGGGCAAGCCAAGCTGGTAGGTGCTGATGCCTTGGCGAAGATGTTTGAGCTTTGTGCCGACCAGGTGGAATGTGTCCTGTTAAATGCTTGCTACTCAGAAGTGCAGGCAGAAGCGATCGCCCAACATATTCCCTATGTGATCGGCATGAATGAAGCCGTAGGCGATCGGGCAGCGTTGGAGTTTGCAGTCGGTTTTTATGATGCCTTAGGAGCAGGGCGATCGATTGAGCGAGCGTTTAAGGAAGGGTGTCTCAGCATTCAGATGGCAGGCATTGCGGAACACTTGACTCCGGTTCTACGGCGGAAAGGGGATGGCATATCCAGTCGTTCTGCTACTGCTGAACCAACCGATGAGGCGATTGCCGATCCCCGAAAGCTGGTGCCTATTGAACTCCCATCCTCAGATCAGCCTGCTGCGTTTAGGACGCCAGTGCAGTTGGATGAGCCAGAAGGACAGATGCCCTTAGATTCTCAGTTTTATATTGAGCGCCCTCAAGGCGGATTTGACCGTTTTTCTAATCATGCAACAAAGCCGTTGTGATAAAAAAATTCCCACTTTGGGCATCACCTGACGTTGCATCTGCTCACGCACTGCTTGCTCAATGCCTGCTAAAGTCTGCACCTGTTCTGCAGGAGTATTGCGGTAAAGAATCTCAGCAACCCCTTGAATGTGCTGCTGAAGTTGTTGTTCTT
>DATNOY010000236.1:0-18334 GCA_036703495.1 Coleofasciculaceae cyanobacterium | reverse complement strand
AAGAGATGACAGGTGAACAGATTCGGATGGGGCGAGAACAACGCGGCTGGAGTCGAAAGGAGCTAGGCGGATTCCTGGATTTAAGTGCCGATTACATTGGCAAATTGGAACGAGGCGATCGCATCATTACGCCCGAATTGGAAGCTCGCCTTCGGAAGTTGCTCCATCTTTAGAATGACTGCTATCTAGGAACTCAGAGACCCTGGCTTTGCTTGTCTCAAGTAAGTCTTTATTTGCCATCCGCCTAAACTAGAACCCCGAGTATAGGCGGATTTGAGCTGCTTAGGCTTAAGACAAGCTACTCCGTATCGCATCACTTGAGTGCCTTATGAAAATCTAAAGCATCCTTGTCTCTCTGGGAACGATCCAAAGGAGTTTTGGATCGAGCAACCCAGTTCCTCTACACTCCCTCTTTCAAGCCGATCGCTTGTGAGACAAGCTTCTCCGTATCGCATCACTTTGTCCGTCAGAAAAATCCCCAATTTTTTGGGTCTAAAAAATTGCTGTAATGCTTGATTTAGCTAGGTTCTTAGCGATCGGTATCTGCTAAGCCGCCGCCGGAGATGCCTTTCTGCAATTTTGTCTTTTGTCTCATCCTGATGAAACGCTATAGGCTTCAAAATGTTGATATATCAGCTTTGAGCTGCGAGACAAGCATCTCTGTATCGCATCACTGCAAAATCACCCAAGTCTCGTTGTCTTTAGTAGAAGTAGATTGAGACAAGCATCTCCGTATCGCATCACAGGCTGAGAATTTAGCGGTTGCTGATTTTAGAAAGACTGCCTGAGACAACATTATCCGCATCGCATCACTAGCGCTATGAGAAATTGTCTGAAGCAGGCAACCAATAGCTGGATTTCCGTCCAGTCTGGCTATCTTCAGAGTCAGGACGGCCGTCTCGATTTTTGTCTCACCTCCAAGAGAACTAGCTCGCTATATCAATACTTTTCTACACTTCTCTAGGTTGTATGCCTAACTTTAGGTCAACTCTGCTGCTTTTCTGGCGAGACACAACCCCTTCAGGTTCAGCAACTGATGAGGTGAAACAGCAGCAGAAACTTGTCTCAATTCTCAATGAGACAACTGCCTCCGTATTTCATCACTTGCTATGGCAGATTTAGCCGTCTGAATTAAGTCAGAGCGATCGCTCAACCCCAGTAAAAATCAGGTTTTCACAGTTCACCGCAATCTACAGTCCGCTGCAGTTCCTGGGAAATTTTGCTCGTCAGATGTTTGTCTCACTTTAAATAGTTGCCAAAATTGACCTGGATTTCTTGTCCTATAGGCTTTTCAGCTTGAGACAAATTAATCCGTATAGTGGCACGACTTCTTCTTGATCCCCTCACCTCTTCTTCCGCATCCCCTCACTATCTAATTTTCAAAGGCTTGATAGCAAAGCAATTCAGCCCTTGAGACAAGCCTGATCAGTCTGATCAGACTGATCCGTTCGGAAACGCGTTTTCAGCGAGTTTGGCAAGATCTGCATCAACTAGTTTGGAATCGAGAGGTGTTGTATCGTTAGCGGCGTTGCTACTGAGCGCTTTAGATATGTAGAAGAGAGGCATGATCCCTTCCTTGCCCTCTTCCCCCATCGATTTGACTATATCTATGCACCGCATCCGGACCCCGGACAAACGCCAGACTGGCAGACTGAAAGCCGCTATCCGCTCTCAGATCGGTTAATTCAGCAAGGTTCATATTTATGGGGAGTGCGGTTTGGAGCGCAGACGGATTACTGTCTTTTAGACATTGATATTGGCAGTGCCTATCATCCTCAACGCGATGCTTTGGCGATCGCTCGGATGGCAGCAGCTTTAGAGCCGATCGGGCTGGTCACGTATGTGTGCTGCACTAGTTCCTATAGTGGAGGACTCCATCTCTATTTTCCGTTCTCCAAAAATCAAAGCTCTTGGGAACTGGCAACGGTTGTTGGCACCCTGTTGGAAAATGCTGGGTTCCTTCTTAAACCAGGACAGCTGGAAATTTTTCCCAATCCTAAGCCTTACATTGTTGAAGGTAGTCCCAGTCTTTTTAATGCGCATCGTCTGCCTCTGCAAGCAGGCTCCTATCTCCTAAATCAAGACTTTCAGCCAATTTGGACAGATCATCAAACCTTTGTTCAGAGTTGGGGCTTCGCACAGCAAAATAACGCTGTGGACAGCAAAACGCTGAAGCAGATCCTGAAGCAAGCCAAACGCAAGCATTACCGGATCTCGGGTAAAGCCGATAAGTTTATCAACGATCTAAATGCTGAAATTGAGCCTGGCTGGACAGGTTCAGGTCAAACCAATTATCTTTTGGGCCGCATTGCTATGCGAGCCTATGTATTTCATCACGTGATTACAGGTGGCGTCCCCCTAGAAGGATCAGCGTTAGTTGATGAGATTATCAGCACAGCAGAATCGCTGCCTGGATATCGGGAGTGGTGTAATCATCAACATGAGATTGGCGATCGCGCTACAGAATGGGCCCGTTGCGTTGAAAGCAGTCATTACTTCCACTATGGCGATGCTAAAGGCAAATATAAAGCCCAAACAGAAACGGCGCTAATTCCTGCCCTTGATGGATTGCCAACTTGGAATCAACAGCAATCTGAAGCGGCCAGAGAACGAATTCGCAAAGCGATCGCCGATATGCTGGAAACTGATAGTTTACCCAGTGGTGCGACTAAAAGGTTTCAAGCGTTAACCCGCTGTGGAATTAGCGGGCGATCGCTCTATCGTCACCGCGATCTTTGGCATCCTAATTACCTCGGAACAGATCTTTCACATCCACTAGGTTTTACTTCATTAACGGATGCACTGTTAGATTGCGCTGCTGGCGCATCTAACAGCGACAGTCCTACAAGCTTATTAGATACGGTAGGGGGTAACGCTAGAGCTGATCAGGAGTTGAGCGATCATCTCCTGCAGATGGCTCAACTTCAGGGGGATAATTCCCATTTCAGTCCCAGCTGCGGGGATTTCTCTGCCGCCTCTGCTTCCAATTCAGCTAGATCTGACTGTGGAAAACCCGAGTTGCCGCAGCAGCCTTCAGCTCAAGCAACGCCTGATATTCAGCCTATACCGTTTACGGCTCAGTCTTGGCTAGAAGTCAGCCAGGAGGCTTCTAGAGTTGCCCATGAAGCTGTCGATCGGATTCGGCAAGAGGCGGATCAAACTGCCCAGATTACCCGCATGCAGCGATATTTGGCTTCTGGGGATGCCATTTTGATGGCGGAAGCAATGGCTTGGGCAGAAGTCAATCCGGGTGTCCTTAACGTGGAAGCGGTGCGGCTCTGTGCTGCGATCCGCTTAGGGGATGGGGCATTCCAATCGGCTCCATCGGCGCTGGATGCAAGGCAGAGCGAGGAATGGCAATTACAAACACTCGACCTTTCGGATGTTTTAGTTGCGATTTCGATCCATCTCAGGCGATTGCAGTGGACGGCAGATCAAACCAGCACTGACCTTCTAGGACGCTTTGGCAAGCCCATACGATCCATGCTCAGTGAATTGGAGTTGCTGCAATGGTTGGAGTGCCTAGAGGCGGCAGGAGGTGAAGGGATGTAATTAGGGTACATTTACAAGCCTTCTTTTCTAGTTTTTTGATGCCAATTCAATTTTTAAGTAGACCCTAACTTTGTAATTACTGATTATGCCTCGACGCACTTCCAAACTGATTAGCTCTTCTGATCTAGACGCGATCGCCACTCAAGTCCTACAGCTTCCTCGGCGCGATCGAGCGGAGTTGATGGCAATGCTGCAAGCTTACAATGAAGCCGAGGATGAGGCTGAATTAGCGGAGGCAGAACGAGAGCGGCGGAAAGAAAAAGCGCTGAACCGCAGGGGCATTAGAGGGGGCGGTGGCAGCTTTGAAGACAAAATTATCAATGGGTATGGACCTTATCGGTATTTGCGCTATTGGTATGGAAAAACTCATAAAAGCATCTACCTGGGCAAAGTAAAGTCTCCAGACCATGGGTTGAGCTATTCAGACTAAGTCGGTGTCGCTGAAATCCCTGCAAGCTATAGTCCCCCAGCCGGCATGAGAAATCTCACCTTATTGGGGAGGGTTGCTGGAGAATCTATAGTTAGATGAATAGCTATAGGCAAAACCCTGACAACAGCCTACACTTTAGATCCTTTAATCATTTTCGTTAGATAACGTGCGGTTCAAAAAAACGCGATCGACTATCGGTTGGGCATCGATTCTTTTTGGGGTGCTCATCATTTTGGTGACTGTGGCAGCCGTCGCAACGGCCCAGCAAATTTTGCCAGTCCGAGTCGATCGTTGGCTGGAGGTACAACAACTGCAAGGGACGGTTACATATCGTCGGGGTCAAACTTCGCAACCGGCTCAAGTTCGGACACGGCTGGAAAGGGTAGGCGATACCATCATTACCGGGCAACGTTCCAGCGCTACGTTGGTAGTAGATACTGGAGTTGGCACCCTCAATATTGCAGAAAGCACCACCTTGCAGGTACAGAAATTAGATGTTGCGCCTGATGGCGGACAGATTACTCAACTGCAAGTGATGGGAGGGCAAGTCCATCTCCAAGTTCGTCCATTTACCCATCGTAGTTCTGAGCTAGAAATTCAGACGCCTGCTGGGGTTAGCGGGGTACGGGGTACAAATTTTGGAGTGAGTGTGCAGCCCAATGGCACAACCGGGGTTGCTACATTGGAGGGCAGTGTTTCTGCAGCTGCTCAAGGGCAGGCGGTTAAGGTGGATGCCGGATTGCAGAGTCTGATTGTTCCGGGAGAACCCCCCTCGCCACCGGCTGCTTTGAAGGATGATCCCCAGCTAAACATTACGCTTCTGGCGGCCCTCAATCCAGCAACCGCCCGAATTGTCGGACAGATAGACCCGGTTAATTTGCTGGTGGTTGCCGATCAACCCCAGATGATTAGCCGTAGCGGAGAGTTTGATGTCCAGATCCCGTTACCCTCGAATCGGCGGATTAGGGCGGCTGTAACTACTCCTTTAGGAACCCGGCAAGTCTACGAGTTGGCAGTTCCCTAGCTTGTGGCTAGCTGTCGCTGTTAATTGCTGACTGGCGTACCGCAGGGTCTTCTCAAACTTTAGCAACCTCAAATTAGGAGGATTGAAATGAAAAGGAGTAAAAGTCACCGGATGATCTTAGGGGCGATCGCCGCTTTGGCTGTTGGGAGTGCGTTATCGGCAGCCCCAGCAGAGACTGCTGTGCCTGATCGATCGGCCGGATCGGAGCAGTCTGATTTGCCCGAATTTTGCTCTTTTCACAATGCGGCTTCGCAAAGGGGACAGCAACACGGAGTGGAGCAAGGTGCGCTTCAAGAAACTGTCATTGTCTTGGGTAAGTTGCCGAATGCTCCCTATGTGGTGGTGGTGCCCGGTGGGGACGGTGGGGCATTAAGTACAGTCCGTCAATGTGTGCCAGATGCCTTTCAGACCCGCTCTAGATCTGGATCTTATATTCATGCGGGAGCCTTTTCTCGTCGCGGCGAGGCTGAGGAATTGTCTTGCTATCTGCGCGCGCTGCAGCTAGATGCACGGGTGATGTACTTGCCATAAAGGATAGTAAGCCAATGAGATGGCAGCGTTATCTACACCAGTCTTGGCAAATTGCGGAACCCTTTCTGCCGGGTAGTCTTGCCTCTCTAGCGATCGTGAGTTTGCTAAAATTCGGGGCTTGGCAGCCGCTAGAACATTTTGTTTATACGGCTTTATTTCAGCTGAGAGGAGCAGCGTCTTGGGATCCGCGGGTTGTTGTCGTTGCTATTGATGAGCCGAGCTTAAAAGCACTGGGGCGTTTTCCCTGGTCTCGACACAGGTATACCCAATTGCTCAACATTTTGACTCAGGCAGAAGCGAGTACGGTTGTCCTGGATATTTTGTTCCCCGAGTCCAGTCCTGATGATCCTGCTTTGGCTAAGGGGATGGCTCAGCAAGGACGGGTAGTTCTATCCCAAGCCTGGGACACCATGGGTACTCCTCTACTGCCCAATTCGGTTTTACGGGAAAGTGCAGCAACCTACGGGCATATCTATCAGCGGCAGGATGGAGATGGATTAACTCGTTACGTTGCACCCCAAATGCAGGGGATACCTGCTTTAGGTTTGGCGGCAACTCAGGTCTATAGCCTGGTGCGTGAGCCAGTTCCCAGCCCTGATCTGAGTCAACCCCTCTGGATTAATTGGCGAGGCCCTGTCTCTGAGTCTCCCACCTATTCTTATATAGATATCCTGCAGCAGAGAGTGCCTGCCAAGCAACTGCAAGACAAGATCGTCTTAGTGGGGATTACGGCAACAGGGTTTGATCCGCTGCGAACTCCGTTTAACCAAAATCCGCCGACGACCAACGTTTATCTGCATGCCACGATAGTTAACAACTTACTGCAACAGAATTTTCTCAAAGTTTTGCCTGACGCGTGGATATTCATGGGCTTGCTATTAGCCGGGCCGAGTTTGAGCGCTGTATTCTCTCGTTGGAGTCATGGGCAGCAGTTAGCCGGGTTAATGGCTCTTTGCTTGGGGTGGAGTGTCCTGAGCCTGCTGTTGTTTCGAGGGGGCTATTGGATGCCGGTAGCTGCTCCAATCGCCCTAGGGGTTGTGACAACGGCAGCAGTGATGTTCAGTCAACAGCTGAAGGCCAACCTTTTGCTGCACCGAGAAGTCGATCGCCTTTGGCAGACTTACCACAGAGATCTGGTTGTACAAACGGCTGCTACATCTGCTGAAGTTTGGCAGTTCTCTCAGCCTACTCTGTTACTGCCACAGCTATTGCCACAGCTAGCTAAGTTGGCTGCAATGGCGGAGCAATTTGGACGTTCTCAAGCGGCTCAGTCGGCTGTGGCTCGAAGTGTATCGATCGGGTTGGTGGCGGCGGATCTAGAGGGAATAATTTGGTTCTGCAATCCCATTGCGACGAATTATTTGCAAGTTCAAGTGGGCGATCGCCTTATGCAGTTAATTCCCCAATGGATGAGCCAGACTCAATGGCAGCTCAATTGGGAAGCCTTAGGGCAAGGGAGATTAGGCCCTTCCGGCAGTCCTGTCAATTCTTGGGAGATGCAGCAAGGCGATTCCTGGTTTGAACTGAAATTGGAACCCATGTATCGTCCCCATTTGGCTGACTTTGTTCCAGTTTGTCAGATCAATCTGAATTCTCAAAATCGAGCTGCAGGAACCGGCGAGCTAAACGGACTGCTCCTGGTGATAGAAGATATTACGAACCGCAAGCAAGTAGAGAAAAACTTGCAGCAACAAATGCAAGAGTTACAGCAGCTAGGACAGCTTAAGGATGATTTTCTGAGTACAGTTTCTCACGAGCTGCGGACTCCGATGACCAATATGAAAATGGCAATTCGGATGTTGCAATTGGCCACAACGGAGGAACGCCGAACCCGCTATCTGCAGATCTTGGAAGATGAATGCACGCGGGAAATTAGCTTGATTAACGATCTCCTGGATTTGCAACGTCTGGAAGCAGGTGCAAAAACGATCCAGCCCGCAGAGATTTGCTTACAAGACTGGCTACCCCAGCTAATTCACCCCTTTTATGAGCGGGCTGCAACCCGTCAACAAACGCTGTATCTTCAAATAGCCCCTCATTTACCCTCTCTGTATTCTGATAGCAGCAGTTTAGGACGGGTGGTTACAGAGTTGGTGAATAACGCCTGCAAATATACGCCACCAGCCGGCAAAATCGAGGTTGCCGTTAGCGTAACTTCTCAGCGATCGGATTCTCGTATGATTTTGCAGATCAGTAACTCTGGATCAGAAATTCCGGCGGTAGAGTTAAGCAAGATCTTTGACAAGTTTTATCGGGTTACAAGTGGCGATCGCTGGGAGCAGGGAGGCACAGGGCTGGGTTTAGCCTTAGTCAAAAAATTGGTGGAATACTTGGGAGGAACGATCCAGGTCACCAGCCAGCTTGGACAAACCACCTTTACAGTTGAGCTTCCTCTATAGCAATTTTCAATGGCGGCGAGTTCCTACTTTCAGGAGAGTCCCCACAAACAGCAGTCCCCATCCAGATGAGACGGGGTGCGCCTGGAACCCCTGGCTGAGGACACAGCCCCCGCCTGCCCTCGTCTGAATGCGTAGCTCTCCCTAATAAAAAACCCCGGTACCAGCCAGGGTTTAGAGGAGATTATCTCGAACGCTAGAAATGTTGGCTCATGCAGAACCGGTGAGGCGGGGTTAGCTGATAGCTAGAGCCGTCAGGATAGTGAGCGTTACAAACAAAGTGGCGATCGCCGCTTGAAACGCGTAGCGACGTTGCTCTTCAGGGAAGGGATACTCAGCCAAGTAAACAGCAGGCTCAACGGCGTAGTTGTTTAGAAGCCCTTCATTGCTGGTGGTATACATATCCTCGTCTCCTTGGTTTTGTTTTGTAACCTTATGTAAACTAATATAACGATATTGTTACAAACTGTCAACAGGATTTTATTTTTATGCTATGCGGTTTGCTTGCACCTCTGATCAGCGCAGCTTAAGCTCGGTTCAGGAGTAGAGGATGTAGAGCAGCGATCGGGGCATCACTCAAGTTGCCCATCTTCGCCTTCTCCTGGGGTAGCGCGGTATCCCCATAAAGTAGGGAACGGGAAAACGACTAAAACCCTTCTCTCCCAGAAGGAGAGAAGGGTTGAGATGAGCAAAGGAGTTACAAAAAGGCTAAGGGCTACACATCTTTAGTTACCAGTGAGTTGAGATCGCCATCGCCTACCAACCTCACCTCCTGCTGCACCGTTAAACCAGCCAGCAAACTCCGATCTTCACTGACATGCGGAAACTTCAACTGAGCTTCTGCGACTCCTCGCTGAATCATTTGGTGACGCAGATGCTCAAAACTTCCGGGGGCTAAAATCCTTAACCGAGGCAAAGGGATTTGATCTCGCCGTTTGATTTCATAGAAGCCGTTCGCTGCTTTCATGGTCGAATCAAATGCCTGCAAGAACTTTTCTGGGTCGGCTAGCTTCGCTCCTTTAGCCAGCTCAACGTTGACTAAGTAGTGAGGCGGAATTTCATGTTCCGATAGCGTGATGCAGAAGTTCTCTAGAGATAGATCAAACGCTTGCTGCAAGGTTCGCATGGTATCAATCGCGTGAGATTCCGTCGTTTTCTCGGTCGAGGAAGACATGACGCCACCGCGACGGTGCCGGAAGATCATTAAGGGCGCTTGTCCGATGAACCCGTCAATTTCTACAATGTCGCCCAGATCGTAGCGATAAAAGCCACTATAGTTGGAAACCACAATGCGGTAGCGATCGCCGGGCTTCACTTCCCACGGTAAGAGCGTCTTGGGGTATGTTTGCTCCCACTGATCTTCAGGAATGAACTCGAAAAAGCCGCTCTCGATGGCTAAAATCGCGCTATCTGTATTAAAGTCTCGATGCACACCCAAGACGGATTCAGCACAAGCATAGGTGCCACCAAAAATGGGGGTATCTCCAAAATATTTGGGAAAACGCTCGAAATAGAAGTTTGACGTACCGCCCCGGGCGGTGATCAGGAAGGAAAGATCGGGCCAAGCCAATTGCGGCGTGAGCTGCCCATGGGTTTTGAGGATGTGACGCAGCTGAGCGGCTCGCTGCGGGGCAGCTGACCACTGGCGGGTCAATTTGGCTCGCAGGTCTGGCTCTAGCTGCAGCCAACTGGCAATTTCTCCGGTTTCTAAATCTTGAATCAATGATTCTGCATGCCGCTCTAGATGGTCACACAGCTGCAACGCTAAGACGGGAAAGGTCGCGCCAATGATCCGCAGATTAGTATTTCGCAGCGCAAAGAGTAGGCAAACATAGACGCGGGCGATCGTATTGGATGCTTGAAACACCTCAAACGGATAGGTAAAGATCTGGCGAGACAACCCATCCATTAAGCGTAGATCGCTAGTGCTAACCGGGGCATAGGCAATGCCCTGACTCGTGTGACCGAGTGGGTTCACAGAGAGAGGCAGCAGCATCTTGCCGAGCGGGCGGCCTTCTCGCCTGGCGGCATCAACGCCAAAGCCCATGGCAGCGCGGCTTGCTTTTGAGAGGAACTGGCGCGATCGCTTTGTTACCGGAATCAGCTTTTTGGTACCCGTGGAGCCGCTACTCAGGTTGAAGTAGATGAGGGGATCGGCGGTGAGGATATTGGGTTCACCGTTCGCCATGCGCTGAGTATAGGGGGCAAAGCCGCTATAGGGCTGAACGGGCAGCCGTTCCCGATATTGATCAATGGTTTTAATGTCGCCTAGTCCATGTTCACACCCAAACTCAGTGTCTTGGTGGGTCTGGAGCAGCAAACGCAAAAAATTTTCCTGAACCGCCTCTGTCTGGCGAGTTTTGCGGATGAACTTAGCCTTTGAGTAGCGGGTTGCCGCAGCCAAAAGTGACAGAACTGGATTTACCATAGATCGCTTCTTTAAAATAGAGGTCAAGCTTAGAAAGGACTACCATGAGCCAGAGGAGTGATTATCTCTCTATTCTTGTAGAGAGGCAAATAGCGGACTCCTTGACCGAAGCGCTGAAAACTTGGGGCACTGCTGAATTCGTTCGGCCACTCGATCTGGATTAATTTCTCGAGGCGAGAAGACCAGATCAGGCTGAAGCTGATGCAAGGGGGAATCGCGCTGCATCCGCTGGAAGCCTCCACTGGTGATGTTCAGTAAGACATAATCCCGCTTGCCAACTTTTCCGGCTGCTACCGCTTGCAATAGAGACGCAGTCGCCACACCTGCAGCAAGACCGATATCAATTCCCTCTAGTTCCTCGAATAAAATCCTGGCTCGCTCTAGCTCTGGGTTGGTGACAGAATACATTTCTCCCTGGGTGTCCGTCAGCGCTTCATAGAGTCCTCCGCTTAGAGAATAGGCGGGATTGCGGTTCGTTAAAACCTGCGCTGTGACCTGTCCAATCTGCTCTTTTGCAACCCGTTCATTGATGATTAAAGGCTCTCTAATGCCAGCTTTCCAGGCCTCTACCATGGGGGTGAACGGCACATTTTGAGATAAATGCAGCTTCATGGGCTGTGTGCCGAACCGCCCATCCTCTAGCAAGCGTAGATTTGCCTCCCAAGCAGCAATGCCACCCGTTCCAGAACCCACTGCCTGAAAATAGTGATCGGGGATGCGCCCCAAAGTCACCGCCGCATCCAAAACCGTTAACCCCATGCCATCTCGCCGCGCCACGTTGGCAGCTCCTCCCTCCGGAAAGAATTCATCCATCTTGCTGATCAACTGTCCCAGAGCGATCGCATCAGAGTAGTCGCCATAATCGCCCACCACGATAAGACACACGCGAGGGTGAAAATGTTGCTTTGACCAAAGGGCAGATAGATTCTTCTCGGGAATTACTAAGCAAAGCGGTATGCGCTGCTCCGAACAAACGGAGGCAAAGGCTCTGCCGGTATTGCCCGCCGAGGCAATGACCAGCGTGCGGGGATGATGCTTGGGAATTCCGGCTAACACTGAAAAAGCTTCCAGTTCTTTGAACGAACAGGTCACTAGAGAGCCAGCGTGTTGGGGGTAGTAACCGTTGAAACTAATGAAAAGGTGGTCTAAGCCAAGATGTTGAGCAAGATTTTTGCTCTCATAAGTAATGGGCTTGCCAGCTCCCTCTAAAGGTTGTTCAATCGGCAGCCAGTCCATAAATTGGAATAATCCAGGCAGATGCTTTTGGACTTCCAACCGTTTATTGCGATAAATCGCCCGCAGTAGCGCAGGTTGATGATCCATATCGCAGTGGAGACGAAATGGATCGGCTTCATATTCTGCCCCGCATAAGCTGCAGCGAAGGGTGTACTTGGATAAGCTGAACGACGGATAAAAATTTTGAGACACTTAAAACTAGCCCCCAAGTCGGTAAATTATTCTGTGCGCATTATGCGGCTTCTTAGGGCACTGGCCAGTTTCTTAAAGCACTGTCCACGGTTGTGTTGCCAAACCCGGTTGCGGCCTTTGTGCCTGTCACCAGAGGGACTAGTGTTTTCGAGCCGTGATGTAGTCAGCGATCGCCAACAAAGGCATAGCTCCGCTGCCCCAAGGCAGTAGTTCTGCTTTAGCCTCATCCACTAACTGATTGGCTTGCTTCTGAGATTCCTCTAGTCCCCAAAAGCTAGGATAGGTCGCTTTTTGAACTTTGAGGTCTTTCCCGACCGTCTTACCCAGAACTTCTTGAGTGGCAGTGATGTCCAAAATATCGTCTACAATTTGAAACGCTAATCCAATCTTCTTAGCATAATTTGACAGCCGGGTTAAGTCTGCTTCAGCTGCCCCCCCTAGCATGGCTCCCGAAACGACGGCGGTTTCTAAGAGTGCGCCAGTTTTGTGAGTATGAATGAAATTTAACTGCTCCAGAGACAGGTCTGATTTGCCTTCTGCTTCCAAATCTGCTACCTGTCCTCCGACTAAACCGGTTGCTGCGATCGCATGTCCCACATGAGCAATCACCCGAACGACCCTTTCCGCTGGGACGTCAGAGGTTTGGCTGGCGATCCACTCAAAAGCCAGGGCCCATAAGGCATCGCCTGCTAAGATAGCGATATCGTCGCCAAATACTTTATGGGTAGTCAGCTTGCCCCGCCGATAGTCATCGTTATCCATAGCGGGCAAGTCATCATGAATCAAAGACATGGTGTGAATCATTTCCAGGGCACAAGCAGTTGGCAGTGCCATGGCAACGGTTCCCCCTACCAATTCACAGCTGGCCAAACATAAAATGGGACGCAGGCGCTTTCCTCCACCCAGCAGGGAATAGCGCATAGCTTTGTAGAGAGTCTCCGGATAAAGTTCCGGAATCGCCTGATCGAGCGCCTGTTCAATCAGATCTTGATGCTGACGCAGATAGGTCGAAAGCTGGAAATCGAGGAGCGTTTCTGGATTCAATGGCATAAGGTTTAGTAATAGGTTTAAAGGTTTAGTGATAGGTTTAAAGTTTAATATCCACAAGTTTACCGCCCTTCACCAAGCGCAACTTTCGCCCTCGCCACTCGATCGTATTTCCTAAGAAACTGTAGCACCAGAAAGCAAAGCTCATAAGATCGCGCAGTGGCACCAGCCATAAAAGCTGTTGAGCCACAGGATCCTGAAGATATTTCACCCCAATGAGCCAGGCCATAGCGTATCGGATGGTCCAGGTGAGGATCAAAACCCCCCAACCTAACCCTCCGCCCTGGATCAGCAGAAACAGCAGGCTGAAGATTGTACCGTAGGTAAAAATTAGTCCTAAATAGCCATTTGGACGTGCAAAGCGAATGCCCCGTGCCCAACGAGTTTGGTGATGCAGCAGATCAGTCAACGTCTCGGTGGTCATGATGTGATCCACCACATAATCTGACAGGATCACCTGATGTCCTGCTTGAGCCGGTAAATGACCGAGCTGCAAATCATCCTCCAGGTAATCGACAATGGCTGGGAAGCCGCCGATCGCCTGCAGGACAGAGGCTCGAATTAAGATCGTTGCACCGAGGGCAAATGCCATGCCTTCTAGCTTGCGGGCAACCAGCACACCCGGCAAAAAATCTGTAGAAATTCCCAGCGCTTCAAAAGCCGCAATCCAACCATGAGTTTGCGAACGATACAGACAGGTGACAACCCCCACTGCTGGATCACTCATCGGCTGAACTACGCGATGTAAGTAATCTGGCCCTACCCAAACATCGCTATCTGCCAAAAGCAAGAGATCATACTTTGCTAACGTAATGGCACTGGCCAGATTGTTGACTTTGAGATTAGTGCCGATGATTTGATGGCTAGCAATATATTGAATATCGAGCTGAGGGAAATCTTGTATCAGTTGTTGAATCACTGTAATACTGGGATCCAGTTCAGATTGAACCCCAAAAATAATCTGGTAGTTAGGATAAGTTTGCTGACAAAAGGAAACAAGATTCTGATAGCTATGACTATCAACTCCGCAAATGGGTTTGAGAATGGTGATAGGGGGCTGAAACGCAAAGTCATCAGCAGGACAACTTTTTTGAGATTGCGAAAAGAATTCAATTGCTGCGTAAACTGCCAACCCATAGTAGAGGATGGCAGACCCACTGAGAAGTAAAAATAGATACGCTATAGCCATATGATTGCGCTTTCATGACTTAGCAAACTTTACCTGCCCCAGAATCAGGGCCGAGCAAAAGTCACAGATCTAGATAGTTAATTAAACGAAAATTATGCTGAATAATTTGATGCCGAACCTGTTCGCTCAGCAACGCCCCTAGCTCTGATTCGCCAGCATTGAGGAGGGCATCACCGGAAGGATCCACTGGAGCGATCGCAGGATGGGAATAAATTTCTACTACATTTGCCTGGATTTGAGGAATCAATCCCAGTAAATAGTCTTCCGTCATCCGCCCGGTTTGCAGCAGCCCGTAAACGCGATCGGCATAGCGAATTCCCTGAGCATTCAATAACTTTTCGCCATGGCGGCGCAATCCTGCAAACACTAGCGACCAGACGACCTTCGTCATCAGGTTCGTCTGATCCAGCTTCAACGTGGCTCCCAGCTCTTCAGAGGGCAATCGAATCACTTTGATCTTAAATTCATCGGCGAGGTTAACCACTTCACGCAGCACGACGGGATGAACATGGTGATGTAAGTGACCATCGACATGGGCTAAGGGCAAGCCGGTCTGGCGAAACTTCTCCAACTGCGCCCGAATTTCTAGCGGCAGTTCTCGTCGAGCTGCTGGATTGAACTGGTAGCGCAACCCCACTTGGACTGGATCGTCTGGAAAGTTGCCTGCTGCATCCACAAGATGGGGAATCTGGCTAGGAGGCAGCACCGATCGGCCGCAGCCTAATGTTAGATGCAGCCCTACTCCTAAGGTCGGGTGCATTTTTGCCAGCGCTACCGCTTCCTCAAATGCCGCTCCGGACACCATTAAACTGGTGCTGGTCAACACACCGGATTGATGAGCCGCGATAATTGCCCGATTGACGCCGGTAGAAAAACCAAAATCATCCCCATTCACGATCAGCGATCGCGGCTGGGGCGAAGATTCGGCTAGAGGCGTAGGGGTTGCCTGCTGTTTGAGGACGTTAGCTTTGAGAGAATCAGCCATGTTTGCAGGAAGTAGAGCGGCTATACTTTGACCAAATCGGCTTGTTGCGAATGAGCAGAAGCTTGCTGGTTGCGGCGATCCTTCAGGTAAGCAAAGAACTCTCCTCCTTCCCGCAAGCGGCGCACTAGCATTTGTGGATCGGTTAACATTTCCCGGACGATGGGAATGATGGCCTTGGGACGGAAATAAAACTGCCGATACATTCGCTCAACCGCATCTTCAATGTCAGCACTGGAGAGACCAGGATATTGCAAGGTTGAGGTTTGGATGCCAGAGTTGGTCACCAGCACATCATCCTTAAACCAACCTTGCTCCTGGGCCTGCCGGTAAAGCTCTGTTCCCGGATAGGGAGCTGCGATCGAGACCTGGATGGTATGCGGGCTAATCTCGCAGGCAAAGCGAATCGTTTCCTCGATCGTTTCGGGTGTTTCGATCGGTAAACCAATCATGAAGGTTCCATGAACGGTGATTCCCAAATCCTTGCAGTGCTTCATGAACTGACGGGCAACATCTAGCTTAATGCCTTTGCGGATGTTGTCTAAAATTTGCTGATTGCCTGATTCAAAGCCTACAAGCAGCAGCCGCAACCCATTATCTCGCAGTTGTTTCAGCGTATCGTAATCTAGATTGGCCCGCGCATTACAGCTCCAGGTCAGCTTCAGGCGCTTCATGTGTTCACTGATGGCGATCGCCCGCTGTTTATCAATAGTAAACGTATCGTCATCAAACATGTATTCCCGAACGCGATCGCCAAACAGGGCCTTGGCTTGCTCCATTTCCCGCCCTACTGCCTGCGGACTTTTGGATCGATACTGATGTCCACCAATTGTCTGGGGCCACAGACAAAAGCTACACTTTGCCGGACAGCCTCGCCCCGTGTAAAACGAGACATAGGGATGCAGCAAATAGCCAATGAAGTATTTACTAATGTCTAAATCTCGCGCATAAACCGGTAAGACGCTGGGCATGATATCCCAATCGTGGATCAAATCGCGATCGGGCGTATGGTGCAATGCTCCATGGGCATCGCGATAGCTCAAGCCTTGAATCTGATCCCAAGGTTTGTCCTCAGCGAGTTCTTTACAGGTGTAATCAAACTCATGCCGACAGACGAAATCAATCACCGGATTCTCGCGGAGCGTCTGCTCTGGCAAGACAGCGACATGGGCACCAATGAAGCCAATTTGCACATTGGGGTTTTGGGCTTTGATCGCTTCTGCACACTTGACATCATTGGCGAGCGATGGGGTGCTGGTATGCAGAATCACCAGCTCATACTCTTTGGCGATTGTCAGGACATCCTCAACCGTCTGCCCTTGGGGCGGGGCGTCTACTAATTTGCTTCCCGGCACTAGGGCAGCCGGTTGTGCTAGCCAAGTTGGATACCAGAAGGAGGTAATTTCCCGCTTGGCCTGATATCTTGCGCCTGCTCCACCGTCAAATCCGTCAAACGAGGGAGGACTAAGAAATAGTGTTTTCTTCAAAGAGGTGTCTCCTATTTGATTGCTCAACCCTAAATTTATTGCTGGGGTACTTGTTGTGGGGCACTTATTGTGGGGCACTTGTTGTGGGTACAAAGGGCGTGGGACACAAAAGGTGTGGGACACAAAAGGTTTACCCCAAACAGACTACTGTTCTGTTACTGCTCTGTTAAAGCAAGAACTTGGCTGCGGCTGAGTTTTGCTCCACCCATTGCCATCAGATCTAGGGTAGCGTGAGCCAGGGTTAACGGGATTTTACAGAAATCTAGCGCCGGGCCTTTGGGCAACGCTTTTGTGTAAGCATCGGCTAGCGCCAAATTTTTTCGAGCATATGCCTGTAAATCCGCATTGCCCCAACCCTCGGGATAAAACTCTACCCCTCTTTCTAAGTCATCATTGTGATTGCGCAGAATATTTACGGCCTGTAACCCACGACCAAAGCCGATCGCTTCAGTGCGGCTGGTTTGGGTACCGTCATACCAGGCCCACAGGTCAGATAGCAGCAATCCTACTGCCCCTGCCACGCTGAATGTGTAGCGATTCAGATCTGCTTCGGTGCGGATCGTCCAGTTATTGCCAGCCCAATAGGCCATGCGATCGGCCATGGCTGCCGTTGCATCCCAGATTCGCGGTGCAATGCTGGCAGGTGCCATGGCTGCCCACTCGCCAATCCGCAGCGAAACTTCCGGCAGAGCGGTTTGATAAGTCAGGAAGGTATTTGTGAAATCATTGAGGTTGATCTGCTGATCTGAAGCCTGTAGAGTCAAGCTGATTGCTTGCAGAAGTTCCACCTTGGTGGCGCTATTCAGGTGAGCATGGTCTTCAATATCATCAATTGCCCGCATGCAAAGATATGCCGAAGCAACAGCTTCTTTTAATCCTGAAGGTAGCCGACTAATAGGGATATAGAAGGTGCGGCTAGTCTCCTTCAAAACATCCAAACCATTCTCGAGTTGACTCATGCTGTTACCTCTAAGAAATTGTGCGCAATACTTAAGTCCATCAGATAAAACTGAGTAGTCGCTAAGCGTTGTGAAAACTGTAATAGTTCACGAAGCAATAGACTCAATTAACAGATTTTCGCTCAGCTCAGAGCCAATCAGGTCAACTTGTAGGACTACGTTTTAATGACAGCGAGTAAAATTTACTTCGATGAAAGCTATTTTTAGTACCGACTGATATTACAGCAGGGTAATGAAGAAAATGTGTTGTCTAAGTGACTTAAATGCCTAATTGCTTGCTCCTCTCTATTCAGGTTTAGAACATACTTTAAAAGCCTTGAAGAAGGTTACTTTACTTTTTAATAAAATCAACCTTTTAAAGGATCCCCCAAAATTTAAGCGATAAAAGTTAAGAACTCGGAAAGGTGTATTCTATTGTATGAAAGATAGTTCTGTATACACCTTGCGTTTCTCCAAACATAGTTGCTTACAGACAGGGTGCAGCAAGAGGTGAGTTGGCTCAATCTATAGCTGCTGAGTAAGACCGTCCCTTCCAAACCCCACCTCGCCCCTGCCAGTGGCGCAGAGCAGAATCTAAAGTCATGAGCGTATAAAGTAAAGCGATCAGGGGTAAACAAAAAGCCAGACTTGGCGAACATTCATAGAACCGCAGCGTGGGAAAATAGCTCCGCGCCATGAGTAGCCAGCTGACTGCCCCAACGATCGCCAGAAGCCAATCCTGAGTCAATAAGCCGACTAGGGTACTAATCGGCGGCATGATATAGACCAGGCTCATGCCTACTAGAGTTCCTAGCAATAGGAAGGGAGAATAGTTGAGCTGGGTGAAGGCTGTTCGCGCCACCATATCCCAGATCGATGCCAGAGAGGGATAAGGTCGGAGG
>DATNOY010000235.1:0-3111 GCA_036703495.1 Coleofasciculaceae cyanobacterium | reverse complement strand
TTACCCATGATCAGCGTGAACGGTAAATAAAGCCATAGGAAATACCAGCGCCATTGATCGAGGCGATCGGCAATTCCCCACCCAAGTATTAGAATGGCTACATTAATCAACAAAATCCAAACCCGGTTAGGATTAGGTAGAAAAGCAGCATCCGGAAGTAAGGCACGCAATCTTCTAGCATATTCTGCCTGAGTCATCCAAATTCTAGGATCAGCTGTATTCATACAGTTCCCTCTTCCCCTTCCACGGGTAGTCATCAAAACATCAGTTCTATAGTTCGGCGAGCGATCGCATTTATGAGAAAAGAATCATCCAAATATCGCCGTGTTTTCAACCCCTGAAGTCATATCAGAGATGCTTTAAACGCCTAGGTATGAACTAACAAGTGTTGATGAGGAATATGTTTTTAGATGTCTAGCAGAACATGGGTAGACACCATATAGAGAACCTCAAAGAACTTAAATCTTATTAAGAAGAGCTGGGCTATATCTGGCTTTCAGGCTCTTTTTATTCAGAATCAATCTTGCGCCGAGTTTTCCTACAGCACCCTTAAAGAACGACTCTGCATTTGTTGGTGTATAAGATGTTCTTTAAGCTGAAACATATAAGCTCCATCGCTACTTATAAGAAAACAATTTGAGGAACTTGTGAGGAAAATTCAGTAACTCCATCAAAGGCAAGCAAAAAGCGATTTTAATTTCAATAAAAGCCAGAGTATTTTTTGTAAGTCTCACGAAGCAAGGCTTACAAAAAATACTCTGGCTTGAGCTAGATTTAATTTGCTATCCCTAATGCATCTTCCGACTTGCCAGCCAAGACTGATACTGCTTCAAGCTCTGATGATCCCGCTCGTTGATCTCATACAGATCTGGGTCTTGTTCATACGTGTAAGTCGCACGGTCATAGCCCGCATATCCTGGCTCCAAATTCAGAGGCAGTGGGGCATTAGACGTGGCAGGCGCACTGGCAGACCCAGCATAGCCCACCCCAGCCGCAGCCGCAGCCGTTGTCGCAACATTGGGTTGACTGCCGCGATCGTAACCAGCATAGCCAGCCTCCAAATCAATTGGCGGTGCTGCGTTAGCCGTAGCAGGCGCACTGGCAGACCCAGCATAGCCAACTCCATCAGCCGCACTAGAGGAGCGATACACCCCTCTAACCCTCTCTTCATGGTCATAATCAACCGTCATATCGTCGGTCAATTCCGGCAGAGCTTCCACCTGTTCCTTCGTCAGGGTATCTGCATTAACCCGATGGGCAGGATAGTCAATCCGGGCACGTCCGATAGGGAGTAACACTTTCTTACCCAATATCCACATCCCAGTATGAATCACCAAGTAGCGGAATTGTCCATTTTCATCTACCAGTGCATCCTCAACAGAGCCAATTTTCTGATCACCGGAGTATAGATCTAATTCTTTAATATCGTGATGATTAAATTGATCCCGATAATTGGGATCAAAATCTTTGAGCTTTTGAAGAGCCATAATATTTCCTATAGTTTAAATAAGGTTTACCCTTATTTAAAAGCATAGAAACTTCAAGCTGCAGACTCATCTCTCCGAATGCTGATTTACTGGATACGGACTGACTGGATGCTGATTGACCAGATGCTACGCATCAATTTACGCCGGATCAGATTACGCCGGATCATAGCGGCGTGGGGTATACACCCAACTTTTGCCTTGCTCCCAAGCAATACAGCGAGTTTTGCTAGAACCTACCAAAACCACCGTCCGCATATCAGCCGCTTCTGGATCAAGCGCTGACAAAGTTGTCACCCGTACGCTTTGTCCAGGTCTACCCATATTGCGGGCCAACACCACAGGCGTTTCAGGCGATCGCACCGCCAGCAAAACTTGTTGAGCCGCTGCCAACTGCCACCGACGCTGGCTGGAAACAGGATTATAAACAGCAATCACAAAATCTGCTTCAGCCGCCGCCCGCAGCCGCTGCTCAATTTGATTCCAGGGTTTTAGCAGATCAGATAAGGAAATAGCGCAAAAATCATGTCCTAAAGGCGCACCGATCGCCGCTGCCGCCGCCTGCATGGCCGAAATTCCAGGCGCAACCCGAATCTCAATCCCTCGCCAGGCTGGCTGCATCTCCCGATCCAGCACTTCAAATACAGCTGCCGCCATAGCATAAATGCCCGGATCGCCCGAGGAAACCACCACCACCGATCGCCCCATCGCCGCCAAATTCAACGCTTGCCGCGCCCGATCGAGTTCCTCGCGATTATCTGATTCATGCCGCTGTTTACCAACCGACAGATCACCCACCAGATCCAGGTAGGTTTTGTAGCCCACCAGATCCGTTGCCGTTTGCAAAAGAGCTTTGACTTCCGGAGACATCCATTCTGCTGCTCCAGGGCCAGTGCCAACAATAGCCAGCTTTCCTTGAGGTTGACCAAGAGTATCAACATCGAGAATATTTGTTGCCACCGCCAGGGTAACGTGCGCTGAGGGAGACAAGAGCAGACGAGGAGACCCTGTTGCCGCCCGTGCGATCGCCTCACCCGGTGCCAGCGAACTGTCCGCCAGCGCCGCGCCTGGGAAGAAGCGAGCAGGCACCCCAAAGGATTGAGCGATCGCCTGCACCGCAGGGCTGGCAGCTTCCTCCACAGCAGCGAAGACCCCCGCAACCGCCAGCGCCGCCAGGTCAGCCTGCGCTAACGCCTGATCAATCTCAGCCCGTATTGCAACTGGATCCAGCGTTTGGGTCGCATGTAGGGCGATCGCCAGCGTCGCCGGATGGTAAACCAGATGGTGAGCAGTCCCCACACGCCGCTGTTCCGTCACTTCAATGCAATACAGCCCATCCGTTGTCCACGGAATAGAACTCTGGCTCAGCCACGGCGCATCGCCTGCCAGCCGCACAGAAGTTCCCGATAATAAATCCGAAGTAAAAGATTTTGCATCATCGGGATTATTTAACCGATAACCCTGGGGAGGATGCTCCAAAACCACATTAAAGCGCAGCTTACCTGTGGCAGTAATCGCCGCCTTAACAGACAGCGCTGTGGCAATTTGCTCAGCCACCTCATTCACCCCGCTCAGCCCTCCCAACAGCGGCACGACCGCACTGCCGTCTTCTGCCACTGCTAAAACG
>DATNOY010000234.1:0-3888 GCA_036703495.1 Coleofasciculaceae cyanobacterium | reverse complement strand
CGGGGTGAGGATGGAGTCGCCCATGCGCACCAGTCCCCGTCCGCCCACCGTGACGCCCGTACTGGCTAAGGGTCCAATCACCAGCGGATACGGGATACCTGTAATCGAGTTCACCATCAGGCAGAGGGAACCCGTGGTGGCCAGGGGTAATCCGCTAGCCGTCAGCAAGGGTGGAAAGATAGCGGTAATGGCACCCGTATCGGGTGGCCCGGCTGCACCGGGCGTGATTACCACCACACAACCAATCGTTACGGGAGATCCGGGCATTCTGCCTCCTAAGGAGAAAATGAAGTGATTCCTTTCATCGCAACCAGAGCGCCTTGCAGAGTGGCAGAAGCCCCACCATTCACCGTGGCTCCCACGTTTCCTTTTAGCGTCGCCTGAACGCCCGCTTCTACGTCCGTATTCACCTGACCCTTAATGGAAACATTTTGCCCTTGCAGGCTCAAGTCGCCGTTGGCCCGCAGCGTCATCGAGCCAGCTGCCTCCACCGTGATATCGCCATCCTGGTTCAGCGTAATCTTCGTGCGTCCTGCCATCACCGTCACCCGACCGCCGCTGCCATCTGGCTGATCTAGCTTCATTTCAGTTTTGCCGGCCGTTGCCTGCACCGTACTATCCGTAATCCGCACCGTGATTTTGGGCGGCATCTCAAGTAGCACTTCTCGCGGCAGCGTGTTGGACTGGATATTGCGAATGGCAGCCTTCAGCGTTTTATGATCCGCCTGGGCCAGCGGCAACCGAAAAATGATCTCATCCGCCTGATTGATAGGCGGGCGATCGTCCCCGTTGTAAAGCCGCCCAATTACAATCGGCTGGTTGATATCGCCTTTGTCAAACGCTAGCAGCACCAGATCCCCCACATTGGGAATGGCAACCGTGCCAATGTGCGCCGTAGCGATCGGCACTCGTTTCAGCAGCAGTCCACTGTTCTTCAGGCGCACATCACAGCCATAGTTATCGCTGTCATCACTGCCCTGATGGGGGTAGACGGACTCGACTAATCCCAGTTCAGCCACATGGATCGATCGCAACTCCTGGCGAATAATTTCCTGAATGGTGCTCACAATCGTTGACATCGGCAGACTCCGTTTAGGTAATGCTGTGGGGATAGGTTGGGTGATCAGGTTGAGGCGAGACTTTGAAAGCCGATCGCCGTGGTAAACCCCTGTTGCTTGGTCAGGTGATGGGCGACACTCCGAACCTGATAGCGCTGATTCAGGGCATCCTCTGCCAAACCGCTGAGCCGAATGGCATCGCCCAATTTCACCTGGGGTTGCCCCAGCGTCAGCAGGCGACCCCGCAAGCTGCGACGCTGAATGGCAGTTAGGGCCGCTACTGCGGCCGTGCGGGCCGCATCGGCTGTGCGCAACGCCGGCCGCTCTAGTAAGAACCTGGCATCGCCTGAACCAGCGCTGCCTTTAATGTTGCTAAAGTTTTTGGTCAGCCAGGCCCATGCTTCTGACCCACCCTGCCCTCCCGGGCTCTCTCCCCAGGCTTCCACCAGACTAGCCCGAGCTGGAGTTTGCAATAGCTCCAGTTGCAGAATATGTTTGCCATACTCAAATACATGCACTGTGTTACCGCTCACGAACTTCTCAAACACCACTTCGCCATCGGCATTGATATACAGGTCAAACCCGCATAGCTCTGCTAAATCCAGCATATGGTGGTAGGCACTGCGCTGGCTGTTGACGACATACGCCGGAAAGGTAATGCCGCTGTCTGCCGTGGCTACGTCAACGCCAGCTCGATCCGCCAGATCGCGAACGATTTGCCCTGCTGTTTTGTTTTCATAGGTCTGATCAACAAAGGTGCGGAGCAAAATGGCGGCTGCACTATAAACCACAACTCGTTTCACTGTTAATCCGGGTTCCAAGCTGACAATTTTGCCCGCCATGACCTGCACCAAATCTTCACCATCGGCGTATCCCAGTTCTACTTTCACTTCGTCGTCACGGGCGGGTTGAAAGTGCCCTACCTGTCCCAGGATCAGGGTGAGGCGATCGGCAGGGGTATCCAGATCGAGATTCACGGTGAGGTCAATCACCGTACTGGCTTTGGGTTCATCGGTGGTATCGATGACCTTGCGACCCATGATCAGTTTGTAGGCGGGTTGGAACATAAATTTCTGAGATACTGTTAATTATTTGAAAAACGCTCAACCAGCTCAAAACTCTCTGTTTGACTCCAGCCTCGGCTTGGAGCTGCCTTAAGCCACCCCTTAAGAAATTCCTTAAGTTCAGTGACAAGATTTGCGCGTTCGATATAACTTATTGCTTGTGTTCTGACTAGATCATCAGCATCTAAAAGCATGGAGTGAAGTAGTATGAGCAATGCCTCAGGATTTTGATCTGGAAAGTAAAGACTAATCAAAAATTCATAAGCATGGAGTCGCACATGAGGATTATTATGAAACAGAAAATTTCTGACGATTGGAGATTCTTCTGGAGTTGCACCGGCTTGTAGAAAAGCCAAGCAACTATCTAAAAGACTGCTCATAGACTGCTCCCACGCCTCTTCACTGGTCAGCCAGGTTAAAATTGCTGTTCGAGTTTGCGGCTCACTCAAGGTTTGTTGGAGGTTGGGGTAATGATTGACTACTTGAACTCTATGAAGTGCATCTCTAGAAGATAAATATTCTTTGACCTCTGCTGGAATTTCTATCATCTCGATCCCCTATTCTAGAAATTTCGGATAAAGCGTGATCTGCGAATTGCATCAATTTGCGGCGGTATAACCGACGGAGTGATACTGGCGTTAGTAAATCTATCATTCCATAATCTTTTTGTATCTAAGATACCTGAACCATCTATGGTACCGTTGTGCATCAGGTTCCTGCGATCGGTAACATTAGCTGCACCGAGGTCGAAGTGTCCTCCAGCACTGTTGCGCAAGTTTGTGGTCATATGAGTTGCCTCATGGACTTCTGTGTAGTTGGTGGGTGCATTGTTCACTGCTACAAACGTAAATCCGCGAGTTACTGCACCAGCAGCCGTCCAGGCATCTGGAAAAGATTGTCCGCGATCGCCTGCCACTAAACCTGGACCCGGCGGGGCAGGAATAGGTTGTGCATAAATCCGCGCCAAAAAGATAATGTAAATGTCGTTAGCATTGAAAGCTGGCAAGGCTCTGACGGCATTGACTAGATCGGTTTGAGAAGTAGAAGCGACTAAATTAACACCTCCTGGAAATGAAAATCCTTCTACTGATGGGTCAACGGCTAACGGATCAGTAGGATACCGCGTTCTCCAGCCAATGCAAGAGGCTGGCGGATCAAGGAGGATCTCATCGATCTCAGCAAAAATGCCACACACGGCATAAATAGATTGGAAAGTTCGTTTAACTAAATCCCGCCGCGCTGCAGTTAAAATGCCAACGCCGCCCACGGTAGAGCGAACATTAACCAAATGAATCCGTAGCCGACGGCGATCTTCGGGCGATCGATTAAACACAGGTGTATTCACAATCGCAATGGCTGGCCCCGTTACACCTGTTGGGGTATATTCGGCAATACTGCTGCTATCCAGAGGGTGAGTATCATCCACCGTAATTTTCCGAAGCCGATGGTTGCTTTGTGCAGAAGTGCGATCGCCTACATCAGGGTTTCCGGCAGGCAGTCCGCTGTTGGCGGCTTGCTGCTTGTCAGTATCGTCTGTCACCAGCATCAGGGCTTTGGAAATGAACACATGGGAGTTAGCAGCCGTTTCAGTCAGGGTGATAGTGGGTTGAGCGCGAACATCATCATTGGTGCCGTTGCTAATGAAGGCGGTGCGCCAGGACACTTGCACGGTTCCGGCTGCGCTGGGATCCCGCAGACGGACAAAGAAATGCCGTGAGTCTAACCCAATAAAGTGATCTGCCTCGGATGCTGTGTTGCGGAGATTG
>DATNOY010000233.1:0-3968 GCA_036703495.1 Coleofasciculaceae cyanobacterium | reverse complement strand
ATCAACAATGTGGCTCCAGGGGCGATCGAAACGCCCATCAATACTAAACTGCTGAACGATCCAGAAAAGCTAGGCGCACTTTTGAAAAATATTCCAATCGGGCGGTTGGGTAAACCCGCCGATGTAGCATCAATGGTTGCTTTTCTAGCGTCTGCTGAATCGGATTATGTAACGGGTACAACCTTCTTTGTGGATGGCGGCTTGCTCTGGAATTATCAAGAGCAGTAGCTTGTAGCGCTTCGTGCTTGACTCAAACCAGAACATTTTTTGAAAGCTCCACGCAGCGAGGCTTTCAAAAAACATTCTGGACTGCATGCATGTCTTGCACGTAATTGAGAACAGCTATAGGAATCAGATTAGCCCTCGCTCATCCATTCCTCATTGGGTTTTCATTGTTCTCCCATCCAACAGGGTCACAATTATTCTTGAATGAAGTTTCGCTTTGAGCTGTGTAAGTAATACCGGGATAAAAGATGACTCCAGAAGAACTTCGATTGCAGCAGGATCAGAATCGCACCGCTTACTGGAAACGATGGGGTCCTTATCTGAGTGAACGGCAATGGGGAACGGTACGAGAAGATTACAGCCAGGATGGTGCCGCGTGGAACTATCTACCTCATGATCAGGCTCGCTCTCGCGCCTATCGCTGGGGTGAAGATGGCATTGCTGGAATTTCTGATAGTCGTCAGCGATTGTGTTTTGCGATCGCCCTTTGGAACGGTCACGATGCCATCTTAAAAGAGCGGCTGTTTGGACTAACGGGCAATGAGGGTAATCATGGTGAAGATGTCAAAGAATACTATTTTTATTTAGACAATACGCCAACCCACTCTTACATGAAATGTCTGTACAAGTATCCGCAGCAGGCATTTCCTTATACCCAGCTTGTTGATCAAAACCGTAGCAGCAGCAAGTTTGATCCAGAATTTGAGCTAATCGATACTGGCATCTTTGCAGAAAATCGTTACTTCGATGTGTTTGTAGAATATGCCAAAGCCGCTCCTGAAGATATTTTGATTCAGGTGACGATCGCCAACCGAGCCATTGTCCCTTCCACACTCCATCTTCTCCCTACACTCTGGTTTCGCAATATCTGGGATTGGAATCCTCAAGTTGAAACCCCTTTCATCAAAATTGTCGATAATACTGCCTTCAGCCTGATTGAAGCAGCCCATCCAACTTTGGGAACCCGTTGGCTCTACTGCGAGACCGGAGCAGAACTCCTGTTCACTAACAACGAGACAAACTATAAGCGGCTGTTTGGTATTGACAATCCATCGCCTTATGTCAAAGATGGTATTAACGATTACATCGTACAGGGAAATCAGAATAGCATTAATCCCGATCGGATCGGAACAAAATTTGCGGCTCATTATCCGCTCACCTTTGCAGCCGGAGAAACGAAGGTGATTCGTCTGCGGTTATCCGATCAGCAAACGCTCAGTCAACCCTTTGGCACTGAATTTCCTACTATTTTTCAAACTCGCAAGCAAGAGGCAGATGAATTCTATCAGCGCATCTGTCCCTTCCCGATGTCGGCAGATGAGCGCACCATTCAACGACAGGCGTTTGCTGGACTGCTGTGGAGCAAGCAGTACTATAACTATGTGGTGCAGGACTGGCTGAATGGTGATCCGGGGCAACCGCCCCCGCCACCCGAACGCAAGGAAGGACGTAACCATGAATGGCTCAATCTATTCAGCGAAGACATTCTTTCCATGCCAGATAAGTGGGAATATCCTTGGTTTGCTGCCTGGGATCTGGCGTTTCACCTCATTCCGCTCGTGGTGATTGATCCCGCTTTTGCTAAACTACAGCTCGATCGCCTCACCCGCGAATGGTACATGCAGCCCAATGGTCAGCTGCCTGCCTATGAGTGGGCCTTTGGCGATGTTAATCCTCCCGTTCATGCCTGGGCCGCCTTACGGATTTATCAGATCGAGCAGAAGTTGTATGGACGGAGCGATCGCCAATTCTTGCAGCGCGTGTTTCACAAACTGCTGCTCAACTTTACCTGGTGGGTGAATCGCAAAGATATAGAAGGTAAAAATGTTTTCCAGGGTGGTTTCCTAGGACTCGATAACATTGGCGTGTTCGATCGCAGCAAAGAACTGCCTACAGGCGGCTATCTTAACCAAGCTGATGGCACCAGCTGGATGGGCATGTATTGCTTAAACATGCTAGCGATCGCCCTGGAGCTGGCCAAAGAAGATAACTCCTACGAAGATATTGCCAGCAAATTTTTTGAGCATTTTCTCTACATTGCTGACGCGATCGATGGCATTGGGGATGCAGAAATTGCCCTGTGGGACGAAGCCGATGGCTTCTACTACGATGCACTGCGATTACCGGATGGACGGCAGTTCCCCCTGAGAGTGCGATCGATGGTGGGATTAATTCCGCTCTTTGCCGTTACCGTGCTGGAATTAGATACGCTGCAACGGTTTCCGGGCTTCAAGCGGCGCATGGAGTGGTTTATCCGCAATCGTCCGGAACTGAAGAACAATGTCGCCTGCATGGAGACCCCCGGTATAGGAGCAAGGCGGCTATTGGCCATTGTTTATGGGTCAAAACTGAAGCGCTTGCTGCAACGCATGCTGGATGAAAATGAGTTTTTTAGCCCCCACGGTATCCGAGCTGTGTCAAAAGTTCATTTGGAGCATCCCTATATCCTGCATGAAGGGGAGCATGATTACTGCGTACGTTATGAGCCAGCCGAATCTACCACGGGTCTGTTTGGCGGTAATTCCAACTGGCGTGGTCCCATCTGGTTTCCGGTTAACTATCTGATCATTGAAGCACTTTGGCGGTTTTATGCCTACTTTGGCGATAGTTTCACTGTGGAGTGTCCCACAGGTTCCGGAACGGAGATGACGCTGCGAGAAGTGGCGATCGTCCTATCTCACCGTTTAGTCAGTCTATTTGAGCAAAATCAGGCAGGTCAGCGTCCCATTTATGGCGGGACAGAGGTATTCCAATCTGATCCCCACTGGCGAGATTACATTCTATTTCACGAATATTTTCACGGAGATAATGGAGCGGGTTTAGGGGCAAGTCACCAAACCGGCTGGACAGGACTGGTGGCAGCCATGATTTTGCAAAACGTGGAACATCGAGCACAGGATGGGCAGGGTGGAACTCTTTAAACATCATTGGCCCGAATACCTGATGGAAGCCGCAGAGCTAGGCATTTTTATGATTTCGGCCGGTGTATTTACCGTGCTGTTTGAGTATCCTAACTCTCCAGTGCATCAGACCATTACCAACGGCGATTTGCGACGACTTTTGATTGGTATTGCTATGGGATTAACGGCGATCGCGCTGATTTATTCTCCCTGGGGCAAGCAATCGGGTGCCCATATGAATCCAGCCGTTACCCTGACCTTTTACCGTTTGGGCAAAGTCAAGCGGCAAGATGCCCTCTTTTATATTTTGTTTCAAGGTTTGGGAGGCTTAGCGGGCGTCTATTTAGTTGCCGTTCTGTTCAATGCAGCATTCACACAATCGCCCGTTAGCTATATCGTTACCGTTCCCGGAAGATTAGGTTGGTTGGGCGCTTTATGCGGTGAATTAGTCATTGCCTTCATCATGATGATGGTTGTTTTGCTGAGCAGCAACAATAAAAAATTGAGTCGTTATACCGGACTATTCGCCGGATGTCTGGTCATGCTTTATGTCACCTTTGAAGCACCCCTGTCTGGGTTTGGCATGAATCCTGCCCGCAGCTTTGCTTCAGCTTTCCCTGCCCAAAACTGGACAGCTTTTTGGCTATATGTGGTTGCGCCGCTGAGCGGCATGTTTTCCGCCTCTGCTCTTTACCAAACTCTGTTTGGCAGCAGATCCGTCAAGTGCGCCAAGTTACATCATGACAACCATCAACGCTGTATTTTCCGCTGCCGTTATGATCAGGATGGAAAAGTTGATTTGAGCGATCGCCTTTTGAAATCTTGAGACCCTTGGCAACCGGT
>DATNOY010000232.1:0-3367 GCA_036703495.1 Coleofasciculaceae cyanobacterium | reverse complement strand
AGAGAACAAGATTTTCGGCTCCCTTCTGCCTGGGAAAAAGGACAGGGATGTAGCTGGCTGGCTGCAGTCTGGAAAATCATCCTTACCACCAGCAACGCCAGAATTTTTAGGCTTTTGCCGACACAAGCTGCTGAGCTGATTCAGCTTGAGATTCAGCCGCTAAGCTTTCGCTGTCAGCAAGAGCGCGATCGCCCTCCTCCTCACCATTGCGGACAATATCTAGATCAATATCTAAGACTGTCATTTCCAATCCGGCTTTGGGAACGTTGCCATTGCTAGAGATGTAAGGGTTTGGATCAACGCTACCCGTACAAATGATCAACGATCCCTTTCTCAAGTAGGGTAACTTACGCCATGCATAAGACTTTTCCCAAATACTTAACCGCACTGTAAACGCTTCTTCACGACTACGGGCTTTCTGAACATACAGCGTGGCAGTCGCCACTTTCGCAGTATCGCCATCCCGCAATTCAACCGTTTTAATTTGAGCATCTGCTGCTAAATTACCGCTGACAATCCATTTATTTAAACCGGCACTAGCCATATTAATATCTCTCTAATTTTCTAAACGAGTTAAACGAGCTAACAGTGCTAGGGTTCCCTTCAGCTCAACTGAAATCGCAGACAAGCACCCTTTTCGTCTCTTCCGTTTAAACCTGATGCCGATCGCCTGCTTTAGAGTAAGGAATTCCCAGCGCTGTGGGCGGCGTTGCTTTACCCGCAATGCCAATTAAGGCAAATAGAGCGATCGCGTAGGGCAGCATCACCAAAAATTGATAGGGAATCTTCAGTCCAAACGCCTGGATGCGCAGTTGCAATGCATCCGTTGCGCCAAAGAGCAGGCAAGCCAGCGTTGTGTAGAGGGGATGCCACTTGCCAAAAATCAGGGCAGCTAGGGCGATGAACCCTTTGCCAGCACTCATGCCTTCTGTAAAGAACCGGACATGCACCAGCGCCAGATAGGCTCCTCCCAATCCACACAACCCGCCGCAGAGCAAAACACTGAGATAGCGCACTAGCGGCACCGACAAACCAGCTGTATCGGCAGCCTGAGGATAGTCACCCACGGCTCGTAACGCCAGCCCCCAGCTTGTTTTATAAATCACATAGGTGGCGATCGGGATCAGCAGTACCAGCCCATAAAACAGGGGATCTTGATGGAAAAATATCCCTAAGACAGGCAGGGACTGCAAGCCGGGAATGCCGACGGGGTCAATGCCCGCTAACGGCACAGTGCCGCTAGCAAACAGGATGCGAGTGCCATAGGCCGTCAGCCCTGCAGCAGCCAGATTAATGGCCAATCCTGAAACCAGCTGATTGACCCGTAGCGTCACACACAGATAGGCATGCAGTAACCCGACTAAGCCGCTCACCCCAATGGCAGCCAGCACCCCCATCCAGACATTGCCCGTGGTGACTGAAACCGCTGCACTAATAAACGCACCCGTGAGCATCATGCCTTCTAAGCCAATGTTGAGGACGCCCGATCGCTCGGAAAACAATCCACCCACGGCGACAAAAACGAGCGGGACGGTAAGCCGCAGGCTGGCAGAGAGGTAGTCGGTGAGGGGGGCGGGGGGCATAGGAGGTAGGGAATGGAAGGTAGGGAATGGGGAATCGGCGGCTAGGGTTGTGGGGAGCGGCTTTTGTAGTCTAAAACAAGGCTGATAGCGACAAACAGCAGGGTTAAGCCTTGAATAGCGTAGATGACAGTGACAGGGACACCGGCACTGCGCTGCATGACATTGGCTCCGCTGCGGAGGGTGGCGAAGAAGAAGGACGTGAGAATGACACCTAGGGGGTTGCCCCGGCTGAGGATGGCGATCGCAATGGCATCGAAACCGTAGCCTGGAGAGAAGTTCTCGAACAAGCGATGTTTGAGCCCCAGCACTTCGGAGCTGCCTGCCAGTCCTGCTAAGCCGCCTGAGAGGGCCATAACGCCAAGGATAGTTTGATGAACTGAAATGCCAGCATATTGGGCCGCGATCGGGTTTTGCCCAACGGTGTCGATTTGGTATCCCCAGGGGGTCGTAGAGAGGAGAATCATCAGCAGTAGGGCGATGGCAATCCCAATAAAAATTCCGGCATGGGCTTGGCTTTTGGCCAAAATTGCCGGTAAATAGGCAGATTTTTCTACCAGCGATGAGTAAGGGCTAGGGGCACCGGGTTCCATCAAGGGGCCGCTGACTAAATAGCTGACAAAATTTTGGGCAATGTAGTTTAGCAGCAGCGTCGTCAAGACCTCATTTAGCCCTCGCGCCACCTTGAGGTAGCCGGGAATAGCGCCCCAAAGAGCTCCCAATCCAAAGCCGCCCAGCAGCGCTAGCGGCAAGTGAATCAGCATTGGCAGCCCTTTGAGCCATAGCCCAACCAACAGGCTACCCAGCCCGCCCATGTAAATTTGCCCTTCAGCACCCAGGTTGAACTGCCCCGCTCGCAACGCTACCAATACGCCTAAGCTCGCTAGCAACAAGGGCGTCATTTTAGTAAGCGTGTTGGCAAACCCAAAGTAGGTGGTCAACGATTCTTGGAACAGGGCGCTATAGGCGGCGATCGGGTTGGCTCCAGAGACACTCATCAACCCTGCTCCCACGAGCAGAGCCGCGATCACGGCCAAAAGGGGCGGCAAGCCTGCCCCCAGCCAGCGGATCATTGGCAGACGAATTTTAGGGCGATCGACTTTGACCTGGCTCATTGGCTCTGTCTCTCTTTATGAGGGCATCTCTTGATGACAGCGACCCTGCCCACCGGCCATCAGCAACCCAATTTCTGCTACCGTGGCCGTCTCTCCATCCAAAATATCGAGAAACTGTCCTGCATAAATTACCGCAATGCGATCGCTCATGGCCATCACTTCCTCTAGCTCAGTGGAAATATAGAGAATGGCGGCTCCCCGCTGTCGCTGAGCCAGTAACGCCTGCTGCACATAGGCAGTGGCTCCAATATCTAGCCCGCGGGTCGGCTGCATGGCAATAATCAAATCTGGTTCACCCTCTAGCTCACGCGCCAGAATAATCTTCTGCTGGTTGCCACCCGACAGCTGGTGGGCCTTGAGTTTGCTGCTGCTGGCGCGAATGTCAAATTTCTCGATCGCCACATCGGCATGCTGATTAATTTGTTGCTCTTGGAGAAAAAAGTTGCGGCAAAAGGGCAGCTGCCAAAACGCTTTCAAAATTAAGTTGCGGGCGATCGTAAAGCTAAGCACCAGTCCCTGCCGCTGGCGATCTTCGGGAATGTAGCCAATCTTGGGGGTGAAGGGAGACGCTGGGGCAGCGTCGCTCTGGCTCAACCAGCGTACCTGTCCCTGAGCAATGGGCAACAAGCCTGCCAGAGTATCTGCTAGTTCTCGCTGGCCGTTGCCATCCAC
>DATNOY010000231.1:0-3967 GCA_036703495.1 Coleofasciculaceae cyanobacterium | reverse complement strand
GTAGATATTGCTCCGGTAGATATTGCTCAGGTAGATGCTGCTCAGAACATTGATTTTGGACGACATTTCCGTGATTTGGGGGTCGAAGGTTCAATTATGATTTACGACTCCAACAACGATCGCGTCTTTCAACATAATCCTCAACGCAATACGACAGCTTTTTTACCTGCATCAACATTTAAAATTCTCAACTCCCTGATTTCGCTAGAAACTGGAGTCATTCCAGATGAAATTGCCGTTCTCACATGGGACGGGATTTCTAGAAAAATTCCTGCCTGGAACCGGGACTTGAATATGAGAGAAGCAATCAAGCTTTCGGCCGTCTGGTTTTATCAAGTTCTAGCCCGTCGAGTAGGACATGATCGAATGCAACAATGGGTGACTCAAGTAGGGTACGGCAACCAAAAAATTGGTGGTAAAGATGACATTGATAAATTCTGGTTACAGGGAGAGTTACGAACGACACCTCAACAGCAAATTCAGTTTCTTCGTCGTCTCTACAAGAACGACTTACCCTTTTCTGAGCGATCGCTTGCCATTGTCAAAGACATTCTAATTATGGAGAAAACTCCAGACTATACGCTCAGGGGTAAGACAGGTTGGGTTGGTTTTACAGATGACGTGACACCGGAAATTGGATGGTATGTGGGGTACTTGGAAAAAGGAAAGAATGTTTACTTTTTTGCCACTAACATTGAGATTCGGAACGAGAAAGATCCAGCCGCTCGAATGGAATTGACACGCCGCTGCTTCAAAGATCTGGGCTTGCTATGAAGTCCTCGCTCACACCACATGCACCGATCCCCAGACCCAGGTATCGCTCGACGAAACTTAGCCATTGTTCTAAGCTCTGTAGAAAGGGTTAAAAGTGAGTGTTCCAGCTGAAATCAGTGCCATTTAACCGTAAACGCTTGGGAGTCCTGCTCCTGGCAATCCTGCTGATTGTCTCGTCTTGGCTGGGAATTGCAGCCGCCCGATCGACTCTAGAGATGCGATCGCTCCAACGAGAGCGTATTCCGCTGCTGTATCTTGTGCCTCAGCAGGCCAAGAAGGTGCCAGGCGTTTTGGTTGCCCATGGTTTCGCAGGTTCTAAGCAGTTGATGCTGGGCTATGGGCATGTTCTAGCTCAGGCAGGCTATGCCGTCATGCTATGGGATTTCGATGGACATGGGGCTAATCCAACTCGCTTGCAGGCGGATGAGTTACAGCACAACCTTGAGGTTGCCTTGCAAGCTTTACTCCAACAACCCGAAGTAGATTCGACTCGACTGGCGCTTCTAGGACATTCCATGGGGAGCGGTATTGTCATGACAGCTGGAATTGACGATCCTCAACGCTTTGCGGCAACGATCGCCATTTCCCCGACGGGCGCAACCGTCACACCGCAACTTCCTCGCAACCTTCAGCTCCAGGCAGGCAGCGGTGAGGGTTGGTTTGTCAGCAATGCCCAAAAGCTTTTAGCAAAAGCAGGGGGCGCAAACTCTAACCTGGCAAAGGGATTAGGACGAGAATTGGTAATTGTGCCCAATGTGGAACACATCACCATCCTCTTCAGCGATATCAGCCATCAGGCAGCGCTGCGGTGGTTGGATGCCACGTTCGGACAGAGGCACCAGAGTCAGTATGTTGACCGCCGTATGGGGTGGTATGGCTTACATCTTCTGGGTTGGCTAGTAGGATTAGCGGCAATTACCTGGGGGGCACCGCAGGCGATCGCCCCATTCATTGCTGAACCTGGACCGGTTGCTGTGACTCATCCGGTGCGACGGTGGGCAGGTTTGGTCGCGGCACCGCTGGCAGCCGTTGCAGGGCTAGTGTTGCTGAGCCAAACGATCGCACTACAAGATTTGGGCGGTGTTCAGGTCGGGGGAGCGGTTGGGCTCTGGTTCTTCATAGCAGGATTAACCTGGCTAGGAGTGCTGTCCCGTCTGCCGCGTCCGACAGTTCGTGCCGTTGGCTTAGGGGTTCTGGTGTTTGGTTTACTATGGATGGCCTTTGGGGCAATGGCGCAGGTGGTCTGGCTGCAGTGGTGGCTAATTCCCATCCGGTTGAGCTTATGGCTACCCCTGGCGATCGCTTGCTTTCCCTGGTTTTGAGCAGCGGGTATAGTGCAACAGGATCTCAGAGTCGGCCGACGCATCCTGTGGTGGTTAGGACAAAGCGCAGTGCTGATCGGGGGATTCGGGCTAACTCTGTATTTCTTGCCACAGCTAGGTTTTATGTTTTTGCTTCTGCCCCTGTTTCCGCCGTTAATCGGCATTTTGTCGATGGTGGCAGGCTTATTGAATCAAGCCTGGATATATGCGATCGGCTCGGCTTTGTTTTTTGGCTGGTTATTGGCAGCAGGGTTCCCCCTGTCGGCTTGACGCTGGATTGTGAAAATTCACACCTGCGAGCCAGTTCACTATTAATCCATCTGGTTAGAGTAGGGTGGAAAATCTAGCCAGAGATGCGTGTTCGACAGTCGCTGGAATCAAAGGAAACTCTCATGCAAACGCTTAAATTGCCTTCTGGACAAACGATTCCTGTTCTGGGTCTGGGCACCTGGCAAATGGGCGAGCATGCCAAAAATCGCCAGAGCGAAATTGATGCCCTGCGCCACGGACTCGATCTAGGGTTTTCTCTGATTGATACGGCCGAAATGTATGGTGAAGGTGGGGCAGAGTCCGTGATTGCTGAGGCGATCGCGCAGCGACGTGCCGAGGTTTTTTTAGTCAGCAAAGTGTATCCGCAGAATGCCTCCCGGCAAGGGGCGATTGCAGCCTGTGAACGCAGTCTAAAACGATTAAAAACAGATTACCTGGATCTATATCTGCTGCACTGGCGTGGCGCTGTACCGCTAGCGGAGACCCTAGCAGCTTTTCAAACGCTGCAGCAGGCAGGCAAAATTCGTAGCTATGGCGTCAGCAATTTTGATGCTGAGGATATGGAAGAAGCCAGCCAACTGCAGGGCGGGCAGGCGATCGCCACCAACCAAGTGCTCTATAACCTGATGCGACGAGGCATTGAATGGGATTTGCTGCCCTGGTGTCGGCAACAGGGACTGCCCATTATGGCTTATTCTCCCATTGAGCAAGGACGATTGCTGCGCCATCGCACCCTACAAGCGATCGCCCAAGATCGAGGTGTCACTGCGGCCCAAGTGGCGATCGCCTGGTTATTACATCAAGACAATGTGATTGTGATTCCCAAATCTAGCCAGATTGACCATGTGGAGCAGAACCGTGCTGCCCTCGATCTGAAATTGAGTGCTGAAGAACTGGCGATCCTGGATGTTGCCTTTCCGCCGCCTACTCAGGCAGTTGCCTTAGAAATGCTGTAATTTCTAAGGCAGACCAAGCGTAAGGCACTGAAGTTAATTTTGGTAGAAAATCTGCGTTTTCCATTAAATTACTAGTCAGTCAAAAGCTATCTTGAAAGCCATAGGATCAATTTCCCCCGTCCCAACCGCTGAGAAGATTCGGCAGAACAGCTGGTTGTAGCTGGTGGTTGTGCCTATCTTGAAAACGTCAGGAGATAGATATGGATCTGCACTACGAAATTCAAGGTCAAGGTGAGGCAGTTATCCTACTGCATAGCGGCGGAGCAGATTTGCGAGATTGGCAATTGATTGTGCCGCAATTGGCTCAAACTTATCAGGTGATCGCCTTTGACGGACGAGGGGCGGGACAGTCTCCTCCCCTGCTTGCACCGGCTCACTATGTCGAAGATTTACGAAAGTTGCTGGATCACCTTAATCTTGACCGGGCGATTCTGATCGGACATTCTATCGGCGGTCAAATTGCCACCGACTTTGCCCTGGCTGATCCCGATCGCGTTACCAAACTCGTGTTAATTGCTCCCGGCTTGTCGGGCTTCCAATTTTCGCCGACTGTACAACACTGGTTTGCCCAAATTAAAGCAGCGGCCCCAGATGTGAAACAAATGGTGAACCGAATGTTGGAACATCCGGTATAGAGCGTTGTTA
>DATNOY010000230.1:0-3306 GCA_036703495.1 Coleofasciculaceae cyanobacterium | reverse complement strand
GTGGAATATAATGGCGAAATTTTGCACCGACAGTTCTGGGAAAGTACCGAAATTCAGGAGGGCGATCGCCTGGAGATTGTCACGATCGTCGGTGGCGGCTCCGTATAGTGCTGCGCACTTAGGGATTTGCAATTTAATCACATCCCCACTGGCAACAACATTAACGATAGGGGCGCAAGGCCGCTTCCCGATTCACCCTCCCGTTCGGTTATCCTCCCCAAATCGATCTGAAATCTCCCTTAAGTCCGCTACTGTGGTAGCCGGGAGAACGGTAGACTAGAGAAGTCGAGAGTTTTGTAACGTTTGGTAACGCCGTCGGGTTGGAATATGCTCCAGCCGAAGCCGGTATCCTCTCTCGTTAAATTTGGACGGTACGGCAAATGCAAAAAAAACTAACTGCGTTGATTAAATCTTTTATTAAGCCTTTACTAGTCATAGGCTTGGTGCTGACGCTGGTGCTGAGTCAGGCAGATGGGGCGCTGGCTGCCAGAAGCGGTGGCCGGATTGGGGGAGGCAGCTTTAGAGCACCGACTCGCTCCATGCCCGCTCCTAGCCGCACCTACACCCCCAACCCCGGCGGCTACAGCGGCGGCTACTACCCAGGTGGGGGCGGATTTGGCTTCCCCTTCATCATGCCTTTCCCCTTTATTATGGGCGGCGGCGGGCTGTTCTCTATCCTGATTTTCCTGGCGGTTGCGGGCTTCTTGGTGCGTACTTTCCGCTCTGTTCAAGGAGGAGATGATTCAGGGTATGGTGCAGTGTCTTCAACGGTCTCTGTAGCCAAACTGCAGGTGGGGCTGCTGTCTGAAGCGCGTAGCTTGCAAGCCGATCTCGATCGCATTGCCAGCCGCGCCGACACGAATTCTCCTGCCGGACTCTCTCAAGTGCTGCAGGAATCAACGCTAGCTTTGATGCGCCACCCAGAGTACTGGATGTATGCAGGCAGCGACAGCAAGCAGGCTAGCCTGGAAGGGGCAGAAAATCAGTTCAATCGGTTGGCGTTGGCAGAACGGAGCAAATTCTCGGCTGAAACGCTGTCTAACGTCAACAATGTCTTGAAACAGGCAGATGCTGCCAAGGCCGCCTTGCCTGGATCTGGGGGAGCCTTAGCCGAAACGCCAGGTGAGTTTATTGTGGTAACGATGCTGGTGGCGACTCAGGGTAAACTCCAGCTACCTGCCGTCAACAGCGCTCAAGACTTACGTCAGGCGCTCGGACAAATTGGCTCAGTTCCCACTGAGAATCTAATGGCGGTAGAAATCCTCTGGACGCCTCAAGCAGAAGGCGATACGCTCTCGGCGGAAGACGTCTTGGTAGAATACCCAGATCTAAAATTAATTTAGTACGCTGGGAATAGCGGGATGCAATGGGGGCTGAGGATTCAGTCCCTTTTTTTGGGCCTGCGCGCAATGGAGAACAGCCATACCCGCTAGAGCCGGCGATACCAGCGGGCGATGCGTTCAGGAGAGATTTTTAAGAAATAGCCCAGAATCACCAGCTGGTTGATCAGGGTCGTTTTGAGGATGCCGAGTTTTTGCCACCGTCTGCCGGAGGTGATGACTGCAGCAGGGGCGATCGCTACGGTACCAAAACGTTTCAAGCGTTGCACCAGTTCAAAGTCTTCCATAATCGGCAGGGCGGCAAAGCCACCTAATGCCCGAAAGGTGTCGGCTTTTAGAAAAATCGCTTGGTCGCCGTAGGGGAGCTGGCAAAAGTGCGATCGCCACTTCACTCCCCACTCGACTAGACGCAGCCCAGCCGTTTTGCCATCAATGCTGAGTTCAAAGGCCCCAGCGATCGCACCTTTGTCTAAAGTTTGGTGGATGAGGGCTGTGAATCCCCGGGGTAGCTGCGTATCGGCATGGAGGAACAGCAGGATTTTTCCTGTGGCGATCGCTGCCCCGGCATTCATTTGGCTTGCCCGTCCCAAAGGTGCAGAAATCACTTTGGCATTCAGCTGCTGGGCCAGATCCGGAGTTGGGTCTTGACTACCGCCATCGACCACAATGACTTCTATCCCGTCTTGCTGAACCGCCTTTAGCACCGATTCAATCGTGTTGGCTTCATTCAGGACGGGGATAATGATGGAAAGTTGGGGAGGCGGCTGAGATTTGGCTTGCAGGATAGCCTGCCAAACGGGTAAATCTTCGGGACGGTCAATATCCGTCAGCGGTTCAAGCGCCATGGTGCTTAAACCTAAGCGTTCGGCAATAGCGATCGTTTGCTGAAATACGTGATCGGTGCCCCAGTGAATCCCCACGAAGAGTTCGGGGATGGGCCGCCGCAATCCAATTAAATAATATCCTCCATCCGTCGCGGTTCCCAGCACCAGATCATGGCGATCGAGCGCCTCAAAAGCTTCCCTCAGCCGTTGGGCATCTAATCCAGGGCAATCTGTGCCAATGACGACTGCTTTCTGCATCCCTTCAGCAAAGGCCGCCTGTAGCGCTTGAGCCATGCGATCGCCTAACCCGCCCTCTGCTTGAGGTCGATAAACCCAGTCCCCCAGCCAAGTTTGCATTAGGCGCTTTCCTGCCGCTGGTTCTGCGCTGGAAAACCAAATTTCGACGGAGAGCGGCCGGGTTGCGATCAACTGCTGCACCTCTGCCAGCGTATGCTCGGTCATTTGCCGCTGAAGCTGGGCAGCAGCTTCGGCTCCCAATGCGGGAATCAGCCGAGTTTTCGTTTTTCCAGGTTGGGGGTAACGGGTAAAAATGATCAGGCGATCGCGATGAGTTAACGGAAAAGCCATGTCTTTCAGTCTGCAGGTTGCCGGAACTGCTTCACCATTAGCTGAATGCCTAAGGCTGCTACCCCAACTGCCGAAATCGCAAAAATGGCAGTGGCTAAAGTGCTCATGCCTACCACCAGCGTTCGTACGGCTACAGCAATATTAGTGGTGGCTGGATTGCCGGTGGGCACGGGTTTGTTGGCGAATACCTGAATGATCGACTGCGTAAAGGAATACAAGAGGGTGGCAAATCCGCCTGAAATGATGGCACCGGTGAAGCAGCGTAGGGGCGTGGGTGGGGTAGAGGGATTGCTTTTTTCCTCAGATAGCTTTTCCTCAGAGGGCTTCTCTTCGGAGGGCTGAGAGGATGAGTTCGGAGGCAGGGGGTTTGCCATAAACGGTGCCTGGATGATCGATACCTTTTGGATTGTATCTAGGTTTTGATCGATTTCCCGTCAAGTTTCCCGTCAAATTTTAGGTCAATTGCAACAGAGACTTGATGTTTGCGAAATGTTCGCAAATTTGGCTGAACAGCCGCGATTGGTAAACTATCCTGATCTAATGTCCTCCTTTCT
>DATNOY010000229.1:0-9104 GCA_036703495.1 Coleofasciculaceae cyanobacterium | reverse complement strand
GTTGAGGGTATCGTTTCCTTGACCGCCTTGAAGAATGTTATCAGCAGCATTGCCTGTCAGGATGTCATCACCATGACTGCCAATCACGTTCTCAATGCTAATCAGGGTGTCTGTGCGATCGCCATTCCCAGGAAAGCTGACGACCCCTGTCTGGAGATCTGCATTGATGCCGCCAGAGTAGAAGTCGTAGGTTGTGGTATCGTTGCCGTCACCCCCATCTAAGCGATCGAAGCCAAATCCACCGTCTAACAGGTCATCCCCTGCGCCACCTGAGAGGTTGTTGTCGTCACCATTGCCGACAATCACATCGTTACCACGACTGCCGATCACGTTCTCAATGCTAATCAGGGTATCTGTGCGATCGCCACTCCCAGGAAAGCTGACCATACCCGTTGACAGGTTGGCATTGATGCCACCAAAGTAGAAGTCGTAGGTTGTGGTATCGTTGCCGTCACCCCCATTGATAATGTCAAACCCAAACCGACCGTCAATAAAATCGTTGCCTCCTAAACCATTAATTTGATCATCGTCATTCGTTCCAATCAGGATATTATCTCCGTTGTCGCCGTTAATGATAGCCATTATGTATTTCCTTATGTTGTTCTGGAGGGAGAGGTGACGTTACAGAGTCGATACAGCGAACTGATTGCCATCTCATTTGTTTGCTTATCAACCTCATGCGGGCCAGTTTTCAGCTTTATGCAGCAGATAATTGCTCAACAGAACTTCACTCCCTAGCGCTACGCACCCTGTCTCCTCTTTATGAGTACTGCCACTGGTTCCAGGCGTTTAGCACCTGATCATGCCAAGTGTAGAAACTCTGCCTTCGGCAACTGCCAAAAAGGCAAACCAAATTTTGCAGAGTGGGCAGTGCCCACCCTGCAAAACCGCATTCTTAACCATCGCCGAAATCATATCTGCCAACCCACACGATTGAACCGGGACTTTTAGGGAATCCTATCTTCATCCTGTGAATTGGAAATCTTGTGAATTAGAAGTGATACTGCCGTGAGACTTTTACCCTACGATAGCTTTACCCTGCAAACCCCAGATCCCTTACCCATCGTACTTGAGCGGTTAGCAACCCAAGTTGAATCCGAAAAGCTGATTCGCTGGCAATTTTCCCGCAATCACTTACCTTATGAAGGCAGTTATTCGGAAGCTGGGTTTAAGATCCATCGCATCATTCACTATCGCAACTCCTTCCTGCCCATCATCCGGGGACAATTTGAGACTTCCCGATTGGGAACCACTGTTCACATTACGATGCGTTTGCATCCCTTCGTCACGGTCTTTTTGGGATTCTGGTATTTAGTTTGGTACGGCTTCTCCTTGCCGATCTGGCTGACGGGAGCCATGCCTACGGCCTTTGCTTTGCAGTTTTTAGGGCTACCAGTCTTGATCTTATTGATATTCTGGATCGCATTTTGGGCTGAGGCTTCCCGCAGTCGCCACGATCTAACCCAGATGATTTTGGGACAGGTCAATCACACTTCTCGCAATCTCAATCGATGGCTCCCGAACGTGATGCAATGGGGCGCTTTTCTTTTGGGGCTGGCGATCGCTCTCCTACAAATGACGGCAATCTTCCATCTATTTCCATCTGGCGAATCAGGCGAATCAGCGTCTTTGGGCACAGCCTCCTGTTCCCAAAATCCGAGCCACTCATCCCTCTGCAATTTCACCTTAGTTCAGACAATCACGGGACATCCCGCTGCAGCGGCACTCGCCATGAGTAGAGATGGGCAAACTTTAGTCAGCGGAGGGAGCGATAAGGCGATTAAGGTTTGGGATTTAAAAACAGGGCAGCTCAGAAACACACTCCAGAGCGATTCTGGCAGCATCAATGCAGTAGCACTCTCGCCCGATGGTCAAACCGTGATCAGCGGCAGTGCAGATCACAGGGTGCGGATCTGGGATCTGACCCATAACTCCTACCCTCGCATATTGACAGGACATCCTGAGGAGGTCAACTGGGTTGGCGTGACCCCCGACGGCAAA
This sequence comes from Coleofasciculaceae cyanobacterium, assembly GCA_036703495.1. Lineage (GTDB taxonomy): Bacteria > Cyanobacteriota > Cyanobacteriia > Elainellales > Elainellaceae > Drouetiella. Next base: position 7,103 of record DATNOY010000229.1, on the reverse strand, counting down.
ACCGTAATTAGCGGTAGTTATGGCGCGATTAAGCAGTGGGATTTAGCCACGGGTCGGCTGAAAGCCACGTTCCCGAAGGTGGGAAAATCTGAAACAACCATGGGGCCAATCTCGCTGATCAATGATGAAGCAGAACGGTTTAACCCACTGGATATTAATCCCAACAGCAATACTGCCCTGATCAGCGATCTCAAGCTCGTTGATCTAGCGAGCAATCAGATCAGAACAATCCCAACGGATAAAGTCGAGAACCTGTTCACGGATCATTTCTTATCAGCCCATCTGAGTCCGAATGGCAAACTGGCTGCTTTGCAATATGGCAACAACTTTAGAAAATTTGAAACTCGTCTCAAGGTGTGGGATCTGACGACGGGTGCAGTCCGAGCCATGACACAGGCTACTTTCTCTCATCACACCTTTGCCGATCTACCGTTGGCCCTGAGCAACCATTTTATTTTTGGCAGTGCCGATAGACAACTGAAGGTATGGAATCTGCAAACGGCTCAGCTGGAAGCAGTGCTAGATACGGGATGGATGAGTTCTCTGGTTGTAACGCCAGATGGCAAATTCCTGGTGGGACTCAGCAGCAATTCAGAGTCCGATAAAAGCCAGATTAAAGTGTGGCAGCACCAGTCGAAATAAGGCTTGCCTGCGTTCCTACCCCACCCCGGCATCTGCTCCATAGGCAATAGACTTTATCGGAAATTGGTTTGTGGTGCGGCTTCGCCGCACCACAAACCAATTTTCAAACCGAAAACCTTATTTCCGACTAAGTCTAATAAAAAGACTCCGGGATTTCTGAGGTTACAATAGCGATCTAGACCTTATAGTGCCCGATCGCTCATCTTTCCTTCCGTCAAATGTTAACTCGCAAAAACTGGAATTCGCTTTATCCTGCCTTGCGCAAACCTCTGTGGCTATGGAGTTTTGGCTTAAGCTTAATGGCGATCGGTTGTTCTGCTCAAGGGCAGACTCCCCACTCAACTGCCTCTCAGATGCCCACGACGCCTGCCCCGCTCCCTAGCTCAGTGCCAACAGCAGCAGATCGAGCGATTCCACACTATGACCATGTTTTCATAATTGTGGCAGAGAACAAGAGATTCGATCAGGTGATTAACAGCCCCAGTGCTCCAAACCTGAGTCGATTTGCCAAAACCTATGGCTTAGCGACTCACTTTTATGGTGAAGTCCATCCTAGCGAAGCCAACTATGTGGCGATGCTGGCCGGCAGCACCTTTGGCATTCATGATGATGATGCTTACTACTGTCAAGCAGGCAGTGCCGATGGGTTCTGTCCCCATGCTGCTAGCCCTGGCTATGCCAGCCATACGATCGCCAGTCGCAGCTTGCTCGATCAACTCCAGGAAAAAGGGCTGACCTGGAAGGGATATTTTGAGAGTTTGCCCAGTGCTGGCTCAAAAGTGGTCGTTGCGCCGAGTCCTGATCGGGCTCTCTATGCTTCTAAACACAACGGCTTCCTCAACTTCAAATCTGTGCAGGATGATCCCAATTTGTCCCATAAAATTGTGGATTTACAGCAGCTTGGCACCGATTTGCAAACGGGGCAGGCTCCCAACTATAGCCACATTGTGTTCAATCAGTGCCACGAGATGCATGGGTTAAGCGAATGCCCCAATACTCAAGCTCTGATCCAGACAGGGGATACGATGATGGCTCAAGCGGTGGAGCAAATCATCAGTTCCAGCCTGTGGTCATCCCCAAATAATAATGCGATCGTCATCACCTGGGATGAAGATGATAATCCGATGAATAAAACAGCACCACAGGGCTGCTGTGGATTTGACCCAGCCAGTGCCGCTAACTTTGGCGGTGGACAGATTCCCACAATCGTGATCACCAATCACGGATCGCAAGGAATCATTGATCCCACTCCCTACAATCACTATTCTTTACTGCGAACTCTAGAAGATGCATTTGGAATCTATGAGTATCTCAATCAGGCCAATGCAACCGATCAGGGTGTTAAACCCATGAGTGCATTATTTGCTTTACCTTCTAAGTGAATGCGCAAGACAATGGGTTGAGACTGGTTAAAGTGCCTGATGCTAAAGCCTCCGACAAGGCTAGAAAAGCCTATTCAATCTGCAATTGGATGATTTCGGATGTGATTGAGCAAGGCTTGATTCACCTGCTCAAACTTCTCCTGAACCAGCGTATGCCCTGCATCCAGTTCGATGAGGGTGTATTCCCCTTTCATATAAGGTTTTGTCAGGTCTACCCCAGCTCGACCAATCACTGGATCTTGCTTTCCCCACATCAGTAAAGTCGGCAGAAAAACGTCTCCATATTCAACTGGTAGCGTTTTATTGGCTCTATACCAATCAATTGTGGCATTGCGACCCTTAAAGTTGTTGAACACAGTCAGGTAATCCTCTACTTCAGCGGCAGAAGAGGACTTCCACAAAGCTTGGCGGTTCATAGCAATTGCAAAGCCAAACAATTGCTCAGGCAAAATGGGCAATTGAAAAAAATCCATGTATCGACTGCGTCGCTTTTGATCATCGTCTGTTTTTTTGGCCGTATCAAATGCCGCCATATGCGGCACTGACAAAGCAGTCCAGCTCCTGACTCGCTCTGGATACAGAGCCACAACAGTCCAGCCGCATCCCGATCCCCAATCATGTCCCACCAAGTGAAATTTTTCTGCCCCTAGCGCATCCGCTAACGCCACAACGTCTGAGGCAATCTGATCAATGCGATAGCGGCTGATCTCTGCAGGACGCGCACCAGCACTGTAGCCGCGCTGATCAGGTGCTAAGCAGCGGTATCCTTGAGCCGCCAGGGACGTTAAGATACCTTCCCACATATGAGAGGTTTCAGGAAACCCATGCAGCAATATCACCGGCTCCCCGCTTTCCGATCCACAGAGCCGACATCGAAACGTCATGCCATTGGCTGGCAATTCTCGGATCTCAATTGGAAATACTGAATCGGGTTTATTCATCATCCGCTCCTAGTTTGGGAGTATGGGTTTTGATAGAGATTCTGACAGATTTCCAGGAGCGTTTGAACCTGTTCCACAGTAGGACGCACATGACCCGTTACGGGATGGAGCATCAGATTGGGCAAGCAAAAGGAGGAAGTATTGTAAAGGAGTATACCCTTTCCTGAGAATATATATCACTTAAGTTCCCTGCCTGTTTTGTAAGGTTGCCTGCAGCACAGGATATTTTTGAAAGCCCCGCGAAGCAGAGCGTTCAAAAATATCCTGGTTTTAGTCAAGCGCCAAGCGTGATAACCTGCCTGTGTGAGGCAGGTAAGATTTCCGCCCCACACAGGTAATACAGAATACTTCAACTCTTCTGATATAGCGGTTCACTCAACTGCATGGGTGTGACATCAAGATGGATATTCTCGACGGTATAATCTTCACCACCCAATGCTCCCGTGTAGTATCCAATACTATCCGTCCCAGTATAGAACTTAAACTCAAATCCTAACTCTGGCTCGACGACATCCTTGGCTTTGGAGAAAGAAAGCCCGATCGCTTCGTGGTGCGTGTTGTCAATCAAATTCGACATCAAATCCACGACGGCCGTGTTTTCTAGAATATCTCCAGTAAAAATTTCTTCAGTGAAATACGGTTCATACTTAGGATCGTTAGGATTGACCGTTAATTCTTGTTTGGCTGGACTAGGTGTAATCGTTTTCGTCTTGTAATTAAATGCATCTCCTCGATCAAGATAAGTCAGCTTGGCATTATGAATGTTGAATTTTGCCATATCGGACTGGGTGGTGGCTTCTGATAGATCAACCACGATCGCCCCTTTGTAGCCAATCACGTCTACCTTTCCCGAAGCAGGCTCAATCACGAGCGCAGTATTTTCATCCACCCCAATTCCCAATTTGTAGTGCTTGGCTTGCATCGCAACTAAAGCACGGGCAAAACGACCTCGGGTCAGGAAGTGTTGATCGATAAACAGGTCAGGTCCTACGAAACCGAGTCCTCGATCAATGCTGCTGCCCTCTTTCACGCCCACCTTCAGCGTGCTGAGGACATCGATCGCATCTTTGAACATCGTCGTACTGAGAATAGCTGCTCCTGCACTTGATCCGCCTACTACACCCCCTTTGTTGAACACATCCCAAATAGCGTCCAACATCGGTGTTCGATCGCCCGATTGAGTATATAGCGCTTGCGTGATTCTGCCTTGATCGCCCCCGATGAAGTAAATTCCTGTGCATTTCTGCACCTGCTGAATCAAGGCTGGATCATTGACGGCTTTCGTATACTCTACATCGAGTCCTTTGACTGCAACCGGCATAAAAATGGCAGTGGCTCCATGCTGATTAAAAGCATCAACGACCCGTTGCCCGTTCTTCTTCGGACTACCGCTTGCCGTTGGAAAAACGCAGATATTCGAGCCTGATCCACCTGCTAACTCAATAATCCTGTTAAAGACTTCAGCATTATCAAAACGTAATGCACCGCCGATCGCCACCAGAGTCGGGGTGCGGGAGGACGTCTGAGCCTGCCCCGGCTGCCAGGGCAGCAGCTCCACCGCTAAAAACAGCAAACAAGCACCCAAAAACCAAATCAATCGCTTCTTCATTCCGTTCCTTGACTAGGATTGCAAGAATTCTTCGTTGACTATTGTCAGGGAGCAAGCCTCAGCAAAGCGTATCCGTAGCTATTTTTTAATCGATCGCTACCCTCAAGAACTGCTTGAAAAGAAACGCTTGCTTCAAGCACAAACTATACCCTTTCAACGTTGATGTTTTGCTGGAAAACCCAAGGGATACAACAAGACCGTTACGTTACGCTTTTAACGAATGTATTCACTTAAAGCGATTCGTAGATGTATTCACTGAGATATATTTGCTCGCCAGATGGTTTTATGCTGCAAGCGCTAGGGAATCTGACCTTAAGCAGATTGAGAACAACTGCCAGCAGCGCCAAAAAGAAGTGGCAATGATTACAGAAATTAGGTACTCCAAGCGATACAAGAGGAGTTAACTAGCATTAATTTAAACGAACTTCGGAGCTAAATAGCGATATGTCAAGGGGTTTGAAACAGAATGCTTTATCCATTATTGATACGATTACACTGGCAATTGCCGGATCAGCACCCTCTTATTCTCTAAACGCTACGACTGCTGCCCTGATTGCCGCCGTGGGGTTAGCATCTCCCGGTGCGCTGGTCTATGGTGCCATTCCTATGTTTGGCATCTCGTTTGCTTTCAAGTACCTCAACGAGTGGCGTGCTGATGCCGGAGCCGCCTATGCTTGGGTGGGAAGGTCAATCAGCCCTTACCTCGGTTTTCTGTCTGCCTGGACCTTCTTGACGCTGAGCACTGCTTTTATGGTGGCGGCCGCTTTGCCAGTAGGGGTAACGACCCTGGCTCTGGTTGCCCCTCAGTATCAAGATAGCGTTCTTCTAGCAACTATCCTCGGAGGACTCTGGTTTGCAGCAGTGGCAACGCTGACGATCGTTGGAGTTCACATTGCGACGGGTGCTCAGCGGATCATGACGGGCATTGAAGCGATCGCTCTATTGGTTCTCGCGATCGGGGCTTTAATCAAGTTCTCAGCAAATCCGGCAAATCCCTTCTCACTGTCTTGGTTTTCTCCGACTGCCTTTGGTAACTTTCAAACCTTCATGGCAGGTATGTTGGTTGCCGTATTTTATTACTTTGGTTGGGATGTCTCCTCCAATGTTGCCGAGGAGTCTCAGGATGCCAATGCTACACCGGGCAACAGTGGTGTGATTGGCATGATTGGCGTAGTCACCCTACTGCTGCTGATTCAAGTCGCTGTCCAGATGGGCATGACGACAGATATGGTGGAAAAAAACAGCGCTAATTTGTTAGCAACGGTCGGGGATGCCATTCTGCCGCGGCCCTGGGGAAATATTGCTGTCCTGGCTGTTCTGCTCAGTACAGTTGGCACCATTCAAACCCAGATGACGCAATGTGCCCGCACCTTGTTTTCAATGGGTCGCGATCGCGTCATCCATGAAAAGTTTGCCGACATTCATCCGCGTTTCCAAACGCCTTGGCTAGCAGGTCTAGTGATTACAGTCCTGGCTTTATTTTTGCTGGTTTTGTCTAGTTCTAGCGCCAGCGTGGGTGCCGTGATGACCAGCCTGATTAGCTCGATCGGCGTTATGGTTTCGTTTTACTACGGGATGTCTGGACTAGCTTGCACTTGGTACTACCGCAAAGTTCTGCGACGCGATTGGAAAACGCTCGTGATGCGCGGAATTTATCCTGCAACCGCTGCCGTGTTTCTCCTGATTTTAGGCGTAATGCAGCTCCCGACTTTGGGCTGGTCGGTGTCGCTATTTACAATTGGGGCGATCGCGATCGGTTGCTTACCGATGCTGTACTACCGCGTCCGGTATCGGAGTTCTTTTTATTCCGAACCCTCGGAATGCCACAATCCATCTATGGTGAAGCATCCAGAGTTGATTAAATCCTAAAATTGGCGGATTGGGGGAGTAAGAAACCTGCAACTTCTCCCCAAAAACTTATGGACACACAGATAAGATGGAGTGCGCCTGGAACGCTTGAATAGGGGCGGCTACACCCCCTTGTCCTCATCTGAGTGCGTAGAACTATAACAGCCACTAGCAGTGCCCCTGGTATGATGGGAGCAAGGTTAGTGGCTGTCGCGTTTCAAGCTATTGTTTGCGGTATTGAGAGAAGTGAAAGCTGAGACGCGGTAAGGTACAAAGTATGGAACAGACTTTGAAGTTCGCAAAACGAGGAGCGCTCATCTAGATGGAAAAGGGGAGATTAGAAGCCTTTAGCGATGGGGTGATTGCCATCATTATTACCATCATGGTACTGGAAATGAAGGTGCCGCATGGGGATGATTGGGCCGCACTGCGCCCATTAATCCCGGTATTTCTCAGCTATGTGCTGAGTTTCATCTATTTGGGTATTTACTGGAACAACCACCACCACCTGCTACAAGCCGTTCAGCAGGTGAATGGTCGTGTTCTTTGGGCTAACCTGCATCTGCTATTCTGGCTGTCGCTAATTCCCTTTGTCACAGGCTGGATGGGCGAGAATCACTTTGCCGCGCTGCCCGTTGCCCTTTACGGTACAGTTTTGTTACTAGCTGCGGTGGCTTACTT
>DATNOY010000228.1:0-3066 GCA_036703495.1 Coleofasciculaceae cyanobacterium | reverse complement strand
GGTTTTAGCCAAGCGCTGTTTTAATCAAGCGCCAAACGCTAGAGTCTAAGCGCTGATCGTTGGCTTATACATGGCTTCCCGAACAGCCGTCATGCCTGCCACTAGCTTATCCATCTCTTCACGCGTGTGCAGAGCGTTGGCAGTAATGCGGATGCGCGGCTTGGCAATAAACCAAATGGGAGATACCCAAATGCCGTGATCGTACATTAGCTTACGGGCAAAGACTTTGGGATTGGTTTCAGGTGGCAGCAGCACAGGAACCACATTAGTTTCACCGATCGCTTCAAAATCATGTTCGATCAGGCGCGATCGCAAATACCGCGTATTTTCCTGCAGCCGTTGCACTAATTCAGGACGACGACGAACTTGGCGAATACTTTCTAGCGCAGCGGCGGCTAGCGGCGGAGCCAGAGAGCAGGTGCCAATCGAAGTCGGCGATACGTTGAGCAGGGGCTTCAGCTCTTCAACATGAGTACTGATAGATGCCCCCACTGATGCCCCAAACTTGGAGAATGTAGTCATGATCAGCGGCACCACGCCGCGTTCGATCGCCTGCTGCGGCAGAATATCGAAGTGCTCGTAAATCCCACGACCCGTTGCGCCAATGGAGCCGCTGGCATGAGCTTCGTCCATCAGCAGCACACTGCCTTCATAGTTCGACAGGATGTCGATCATTTCCGGCAGCGGCGCAATATCGCCATCCATGGAAAACACAGCATCCGAAACGACCAGGATGCGATCGTCGGGTCGAGCATAGCGCTGAAGTTTGCGGGTCAAATCCTCCATGTCGCAGTGGCGGTAGGCCCGCACCCGCACCCGAGGGCTATGTCCAAACAGTTTGCCCGATCGGGTACCCGCATTGGCAATGGCCGAAACAATACAGCCATGGTTCAAAACATCTGTAAGCAGCAGCGTTTCGCGGGTATGCTGGAAACCCGGAACCGGAATGGCGAGATGACAAAAAGCGTCCATCAAAGCCTGCATAGCCATCCAAGCATTCAAAAATAGCTGGGTATGGGGCAAATGCTTGAAGGCAGAAATCTCTTCCTCGAGCTGGCGATGCAGATCAATCCGGCCGCTAAGCACCGAAGTAGAACTATTAGAGGTACCGTATTGCAGAATGGCATCAATCGCTGCCTGCTGCACTGCTTGATTTTGAACGAGCCCCAAGACATCGTTAGTACAGAAGGTCAGCACGGTTCTACGGACGCCGGTTGCTGCCTCCTCGATTTCGACCAGATTGCCCTCTTTCATCGCATGACAGAGATACTCATCGGGGTCTAATCCGCTCTCGTACCAGCGCTGAACATATTCCTTAACAACTTGCACAGTAAACTACTCCTCTCACCTTCTCTTTAGGTCGCTTTGTTTCCTCTAGCTCAACAGCAGACGCTCAATGGGGATCAATTGCCCCGATCAAGTTCAACGCTGGATGAGAGAGATGCACAACTGTGATTTTGCCATTGCACCCGGTGCCTCGCGACCCTTGGCAGGAACCCAAATTGAGCAAAAAATGCATATCCCACTTTCTCATCAAATCAGAACTCCAAATGATGACGCTGGTACAGTTGAGCCACAGTCACACTCATCGAACGCAGCCTCCTGAAACCTGATCCGATTGGACAGTAGGGGCGTCTTCAACCGAGGAGTTACGTCTAACCGCAACACGAGACTGTGATTGACTAGATTGTTGCATAAACTGCTCATATTGCCGGACGATTAATCGCTGAAGGGCAATGATAGCGGGATTAATCTCCACGTAACGGCGTTTAGGGTTCTTCAAATAAGTCTGCTGCTCACTCTCCATCATGTCAATGTCCTGATTAAGAAAACGGTGCAGCACAAACTTAGGAATTGCCCAGCTCAACAGGGGACGCAGCGAGATCAGTACCCACTGGGGCAACCGCACTTTGAAGAAGAACAAAGCAAACGATCGGCTCTCTGTAGGACTGACGGGTAAGCGCATCAGGTATAGGGCAGAAATCCCCTGGAGGGAACTGGCGTAATGGGGATAGTTGTATTGAATGGCGATCGGCAACCGGGTAATTTGATCGGCCCGATCGGTCAATCCTAAAAACTTCGCCATTTGACCTTTGTAGGACACCTGATACTCCGCCCGAATCGCAGACTCTGTTTCCTTCAGATCCGTTAAGACTGGATCAAACCAGCCTTGCAGTTCCTCATGCAGGAAGCCATGAAAGACATCCATGGCATTTTCGTTGCAAATGGAAAAATGGGCCTTAAAGTGAGCTGTCACCGGCACCATCAACCAATTGGAATCACCATATTCTTTGGCTTCTGGAATCGGCTGCACCTCAGATAAAGCTGGATCACCGGGAAACACCCAAACCAGACCGTATTTCTCCTGAATCGGAAAAGCACGGGCTTGAGCACAGGGCAGTTTTTGGGTTTTGGGCAAGTAGGGAATATTCACACACTCGCCCGTTGTACCGCTGAACTGCCAGCCATGGTAAGGGCAAGCCAGGTGCTGTCCCTGCACTTTGCCCTTATGCAGCTCCACCCCCCGATGCGGGCAAGCGTTTTCCAAGGCATGTAAGACGCCATCCATGTCACGATAGACAGCGATCGCCTGCTGCCAAATGATCACCGGCACAATTTTGCCCAATTGAAAATGCTCAACCCAACCTACTGGATACCAGTAGTTGGGGTTGATTCCCACCTCCCGAATCTTGTTTTGGACGGTTTGCCCCCTGAGCGCAGTTGCCAGTTCCATGGTCTACCCTAGTTCAATCTGATTCGCCATCACTCGCTGTGGGCACTTTTGACTGACAAGCGCTGACTTTAGTTCCAAGCGGTAGTCCCAGAATGCCGTCTGTCACCCGTGCCTCATTCGAGATGGCTCTATGTAAACAATTGCTAATGGGAGTCACTTTACTACGAACAGAGGGGATCTGAACAGAGAAAGCGCCTAAAGGAGAAAGGTAATTATTGAGATCTACCGTGGCTCGTATCCTGCGTTCTCGTTCTAAGGTTAGGATCGCGGATTAATTAAAGCCGAACTTTTAGTTTTTGAAAGCGCGGCAATGCCGCACTTTCAAAAATTAA
>DATNOY010000227.1:0-8623 GCA_036703495.1 Coleofasciculaceae cyanobacterium | reverse complement strand
TAGAAAGTGCTGTTGGCACATAGGCCAGGGCGATCGGGTAGCCCAGCGTTTGCGATAACGTGCCGCTGGTGACGATTCCCACCTTTTCGCCACCCTGCAGCACCGGATAATCATGCCGGGCAATATTCCGCCCTTCTAACTGCAGTCCCACCAGCCGCCGTGCCACACCCGACTGCTTCTGTTCTTCAAGACGCGATCGCCCAATAAACTCACCTTTGCGATCCAGATGCACCAGCCAGCCCAACCCCGCTTCTAAAGGCGTCGTGACATCATCAATATCTTGTCCATACAGCGCCATTGCCGCCTCTAGCCGCAGCGTATCACGAGCCCCCAAACCACAGGGAACAACGCCAGCTGCCAGGAGCGATCGCCACAATTGCGCTGCCACCTCCGGATCAACCATCACTTCAAACCCATCCTCGCCCGTGTAGCCAGTGCGAGCCAAAAATCCGGGCTGGCCCAATATCGTGCCCGTCATGTGCCCAAACCGCTGCACGGCCGACAGATCTTCTTGCACAAAGGCTTGTAGGGCTGCCACAGCCGTGGCACCCTGGACGGCAATTAAGGCTTTTGCCGTCGAGAGATCTTGCAACTGGATCGGAGGCTCCAGATGGGAAAGTAGCCAATGCTTGTCTTTGTCGGTGGTGGCAGCATTGACGATCGTTGTGATCTGCGGCACCCCTGCCACTTCACCCTGGTCATAAATAATCAGATCATCGACAATGCCGCCTGCGGGATTCAGCAGTACCGTATATTGTGCCGCTCCGGGCTGGAGCTGACTTAGATCTGACGGCACCAGCCGCTGCAGCTGCTCAATTAACCCCGCCCCGCTCAAGACAAACTTGCCCATATGGGAAATGTCAAACATGCCTGCCTGCTGCCGCACTGCCTGATGTTCTTTACTAATGCCGCTATACTGCACGGGCATTTCCCACCCCGAAAAGGGCACCATGCGGGCATTAAGCTCTAGGTGTAACGGGTAAAGCGGAGTACGAGAGAGGGAAACCGCCGAATCTAATTCAGTCATGGGTTAGGTTAAAAGACAGGAAAAGGATTGTAAAAAGGGTTGAACAGGCCAGCCAGCCTATCGCCATTATCTCGCACCTTCAGAAAGGGCGATCGCGCCTTCACCCTCGATACACCTGCTCCACCACCGCTGCCAGCCGCTGCATGGCCGTCACCAGTTCCGCATCGGTGGCCGTCAAGCTCAGCCGGAAACACTGGTGCGTATGCGCCCAATCGGTTTGCAATCCTGGAAAAAAGGGATTGCCTGGCACCACAATCACCCCGACCTGCTTCAGGAGTTGATAGAATTCGCGATCGGAAATCGGTAGATCTTGTAACCACAACCAGGCAAAGATCGATCCTTCACCCAAGTGCAAAAACCAGGGCAGCGCTTGAGGCATAGCCTGATCCAATGCCGATTCTAAAACGGCAAATTTTGACTGGTAGTAAGGCCGGATCACTCGCGTGGAGAGGTCTGCCAGTGCGCCCGAACGAATCGCCCGAGCAGCGATCGCCTGGCCATAGCGCGACGAGTGAATACAAAGATTAGTCTGAAAGGCTTCTAGCACCTGGAGCACCCGCTCATCCCCAATAGCAATACCGACCCGTTCACCCGGCAACCCCGCCTTCGACAAACTCAAGCAATGAACGATATTGTTGCCAAACAGGGGCTTCATCTCGGTGAAATTGAGTGCGGGATAGGGCGGCGCATAGGCAGAATCAATCAGCACCGGCACATCCTGAGCGGCTGCCAGCGCCGCAATTTTGTCCACTTCGTCATCCGTCAGCACATTGCCCGTCGGGTTACAAGGACGAGAAAACAGCACAAAGCCCGTCTGCTCGTTAATTTCCAGCTGGCTGAAGTCAGGGCGATACTTAAACCGATGGGGCGTTGCACTCAGTTCGATCGCCGGCTGATAGGCCTTCAACGCTTCTGGAATCAACGTCACGCCACCATAGCCCGTGTAATCGGGACTGAGGGGCAGAATAATTTGCTTGAGGTCGCCATCGGAGGTATAGCCGCCCAAAGCATTCGCGGCCAAAAAGTAGAGGGATTGACTGCCCGGCGTAATCAGCAGATTCCGTTCCGTCAGCTGCAGCCCATAGCGCTGATTAAAGTCATCCACCACGGCGGCAAGCAGCGGTTGATAGCCTTGGCTGGAACCATAGCGACAGACCACCTCGCCATATTCCGAACTCGCCAATAGCTCCATCGTGCAATCGCGCCAGAGCTGCTCCACTTCCGGCAAAATCACCGGATTACCCACACTCAAGTTAATGAAGTCTTTTCCCTGCCCCGATCGCAACGTATCAATAATATCTTTCATGATCGCCCGCACCCCACTCAGGTGAGACATGCGATCGCCAAATTGCGTCAGGGTAGGAGTCGTCATCAGCCGAACTGCGAACGAAGGGTCTTCACCAGACTAGCGTTTTCGTTGGGGGTTTTGCCGAACGGGAGCTGAATTTGCCTTTGAGCCAGACAAAATCTAAGCCACACCCAGCCTGAGTTGCACCCAGCCTCAGCCGGTCAGGATCTGAGCGTTACTGGGGAAGCTTGGCGATCGCTCGCAACCGGCAATTCTGGCAAAGGAAAGGGCTTGACCAAAGCGCTGATCAACAGCTGCCAACTCTTTAAGCAATTGGGAACTAGCAAAATGGCTTTCAAGCCATACACCACCGCCGTTTGCCGCTGACCGCTATTAAACGCCCACCAGCCATACCGCAACATAAAATGGTGACGAGAAGACCGTTCTTGTCCGGGTCGCCAAGCCGCCGTTGCTTCAAATTTGCCATTAATCCCTCGCCGTTGCCAGGCACGTTCACAGGCTTCCCGCGCTTTCTGGTTTTGCAAAACCCCTTGCATCCCGCTCACGGAATTGGCATGGAGACGGTACTTCAGCACCATCTCCCGCAGGTTGGCCAACCGACCCACTTCGCCTAACCTGAGCCACAAGTCTAGATCTTCGCAAGGAGCCATGATGGGATCGTATGCCCCAACCTGCAACACAGGCAATCGTCGCATCATGGCGCAAGGATGATTAATGGGCGTATGTCCTGCCAAGGCCAACTTTTGAATTTCTTCGTCTTGTTCGGGCATGGTCAGACAAGTTAGCCAACGACCTTTTTCATCAATCATGCCGTGGGCCCCACCGATACAGACCAAATCAGGCTCTTGCTGCAATCGTTCTACCTGCAAAAAGAAGCGATCGGGGGCTGCAATATCATCGGCATCCATACGGGCCACAAATTCACCCCGGGCTATCTGCAGCATTTCATTGAGTGCTAAGACGTAGCCAGTATTGGCACGGCTCATCAGCCGGATCCGAGGATCTTGGGCGGCATACTGCTGCAAAATCGCCAGGGAGCCATCGGTTGAGCCATCATTCGTAATCAGAAACTCGAAGTCTTCGAAGGTTTGGTTGAGAATGCTTTCAATGGCCTGAGCCACAAATAGCTCAGCATTGTATACAGGCATAAGGACAGAAACAGTGGGGGCAGTCATGACAGATGCACAGGGGTAGGTTTAATTAGCGCACAGATCAGCAGTTTCCAGCTCTCTAGAGCGGTAGGTTGTAGGGCAATAGCTTGGACGGCTGCGCCTGCGGCTGTGGCCCGTAGCCCGTTGCCAAAGGCCCACCAGCCATAGCGATGAAAGAAAGCTTGTTGAGAACGGCGATCGCCACCCGGCCGATACCAGGGCATTTCTGCGGTAAACTGCCCTGCAATACCGCGACGCTGCCAGGCTCGACGGCACGCTTCTTGCGCCATTTGATGTTGAAATTCGCTCTTCTGGGCGCTCACAGAAGCCCGATGAAAGCGGTACTGAAGTACCGTATGCTGTAAATTGGCCAGTAGTCCAATTTCGCCCAGACGCAGCAGCATATCCAGGTCTTCCACAGTCATCATGGACTCATCATACCCTCCAATCTTTTGTAGAGCCGTGCGCCGAATCATCGCACAAGGATGGTTAATGATGGTCTTACCGGATAAAATCGCCTGCTGAATTTCCGCATTGGTTTCTGGCATACCCAAGTGCAGGACTTTGCGGCCCTGAGGGTCAATGAGGTCGTAAGCACCGCCCACACAAACATAATCAGCATGCTGCTGCAAAAATTCTACCTGCCGAGCCAAGCGATCGGGCAGGGCAATATCATCCGCATCCATCCGCGCCAGGAACTCGCCCTGTGCCATATCCAGCATTTGGTTCAGCGTTGCAATCAACCCACGATTCTCCCGACTCACGAGCCGGATGCGATCGTCCTGAGCGGCATAAGCGGCCAGTATTTTTCGGGACTGATCGGTAGAACCATCATCAATGATCAACAGCTCAAAATCGGTCAACGTTTGGGTCAAAATACTCTCCACGGCCGCCGCTAGGTAGCGATCGCCGTTGTACACGGGCAAGAGAACTGAAACCGCTGGGACACTCATTAAGACATCGCCGTAGGAAGAGGTTTGATTAAGGCACAGGCCAGAAGTTTCCAGGCCTCTAGCGCAGTCGGGCGCAGAGCGATCGCCTGTAGACCACATCGCCTGGCCAAGCTGCGCTGCCCATCTACAAAGCCATGCCAACCGCACCTGAGCCAGAAGTCATACTGCTTTAAATGATTAGCCGGCTTCCGAATGAACGCTGCTTGGATGCCTCGGCGCTGCCAGGCGCGTTTGCAGGCCTCATGGGCATCATAAATTTGACGCGCTTGCTTGGAATTGGTAATAGATTGAGCGTGCAAGCGATAGAGAAAGAGGGTTTCTGGCAAATTTGCCAACTTGCCCACCTCTCCCAGCCGCAACCACAAATCCAGATCAGACGAGGCCATCATCGATTCGTTGTAGCCGCCGATCTGCATCACAGGTTCACGCCGAAACAAGGTGCAGGGATGGTGCAACATGGAAATGCCACCCACCAACAGGGCCTGGATTTCCTCATCCTGCTCTGGCATCGGACAATGCCCCACAAACCGCCCTTTTTCATCGATCCAATCGAGGCAGCAACCGACACAGACCACGTCCGGATGCTGCTGAAGAAATGCAATTTGGCGGGCAAAGCGATCGGCCAGGCAGATGTCATCGGCATCCATCCGGGCAATGAATTCACTATCAGCGAGAGCGAGGAGTTGGTTGAGCGATCGCGCTATGCCCCAATTCTCCCGAGGATGACTGCGTTCAATCAGCTGAATCCGCGCATCCTTCGCCGCATAGGCTTGCAAAATGGCTAGCGACTCGTCCGTTGAGCCATCATCCACGATCAGAAAGCGGAAGTTTGTAAACGTTTGGTTCAAGATGCTGTCCAACGCCGCTGGCAAATAGCGAGCATTGTTGTAGACCGGCATCACAACGCTGATGGGGATTGAGTCACTCATACCATTTGAATTTCCAATACAACAAGGTCAGTTAGTTTTTAGACACAACTGGATTGGCGTAAACATTTATTCAGTCGGTTGAAATGATTTAGGCATAGATTCAGGGAGCTGCAAAGGTGCAGCTAGCGAGCTGCATCCCCACGATCGCGGCTGATAGTAGAACCCTCGGTTCATATTTTCCTTACCCTCCACAACAAACTGATAGCCTTCATACGCATCTAAAACATAGAGCGACCCATCTTTGACATACACGCTCAAGGTGTAGGTGCTAGGCAACAGCCCCAAGTAAGGCAGATACGCACAAAGCTCATATTCGCCAACAGCCACTTCAAACATTTTGCTGTCGTAGGCGCTGCTGATATGCAGGGTCAAGCTGTTGTCTTTAGCAGGCTGATAGACCGCTAAAAACAGGCTGATATGATCAATTTTTCGATGGGTTTTACACCTGACGCAAACATAGGCGGGTTCACTGCTGGTTAAGGCTTTCAGTATCTTGCCTGCCGCATCTTTGAAGTAAATAGAAACAATATCGGCTCCCGTACTTTCGGCCGCAGATTTCTGGGGCAACGTAAAAGGAATGAGGGTTTTATCCACCTGTTTAATAGAAAACAAGTCCTGCTCATATTGATCCATGATCGATCGCGCATCGCCAACAGCAGCCACCTCCCCTTTGGATAAGTACACCGCCGTATCACAGATATTGAGAATGCCTTGAAAATAGTGGCTAACTAATACAAACGAAGTGCCTTTTTGCAGCAATTCCGACAATTTTCGCTCGCATTTGGAACGAAATCGCACATCCCCAACCGCCAACACTTCATCAATCAAAAGAATGTCCGGATCGGTATGAATCGCGCAGGCAAATCCAAGGCGGGCCGCCATCCCAGAGCTATAGCTTTGCACAGGAGCATCGATCGCCTCGCCAATTTCAGCAAACGCTACAACTTCATCAAACCGCTCCTCAATTTCTGGAGTGCTTAACCCCAAGATGGACATATTGGCATAAATATTTTCCCGCCCCGTCAAGATGGGACTAAAGCCTGCACCCAAAGCAATCAGCGGGGCGATCCGCCCCCTCGCCCGAATGGTGCCCGTATCTAGCTTAATCAAACCGCTGATGATGCGCAGCAGGGTCGTTTTGCCACTACCGTTAGCTCCTACCAACCCCAGGGCCTGTCCTGGCCCGAGTTGAAAACTCACATCTTTGAGAGCCCAAAATTCCTGCGTTCGCAAGTGGGCGGAGGGCCGCCGACCCGCCAATTCTGCCGCAATATCCTGAACCCCGTAAAACAGCGATCGCTTCAAGCTCCGGCAAAACTTTTTGGAAACCCCCTCAACCGAGAGAACTGTACCATCAGGCAGCGGCTGCAAGTCGTTCGACAAGCCAAGGCTCAGATTTTTCATCAGGCACTCATCCGTTCAATCACAAACGGCATAGCAATCCGATACACCAGCCAGGCTAGCAGCAACCCAATCCCCGCTAGCAAACTGGCCAGCCAAAAGCGGCCCGGATCGGCAATCCCACCCACCGTTGCCAGCTCCCGAACGGCCACCAGCAGCGGCGTCGCCGGATTGAGCCGTACCAACGTAGCAAACCCCCCCGACTGAGGAATGGGGTAGATCACCGGAGTAATAAACAGCCAGACCCCCATGGCTAGCGTCAGCCCCCGCGTCACATCTTCATAGAGGGCGGCGATCGGCGCTAACAGCAACCCCACGGCCGTCCCCAAAGCGATCAGATGAATTAGCGCCACCGGAGCCAGGCAAATCGTCCACATCAAGGGGATTTTAAACCAGAAAAACAAGCCCGCAATCAGCAATAGCTTGATGCCGAAGTTAAACCCAACCTGCCCTAATTGCGACAGGATGATCGCCTCTCGCGGAAAGTTAATTTTGGCCAACATGGGCTTGGCAGCAGCAACCGCCTGAATCGGCCCGGTTACAGATTCCGTGAAAGTCTGCCACAGAGCCATACTGAACATGACATAAGCAGGATAAGGGATATCCGTAGCTCCAACATTCAGCACTTTGGCACTGCTGGCCAAAGTTAGCCCTACCGCTGCCGCGATCGGCGGCACAAAAGCCCAGAAAATGCCTAACAACGACTGCCGATACTGAGCATTGATATCTCGAACTAGCAATCGCCAGGCCAGATCTCGGGACGCCATCAGATCATGCCCCATCTCTCTAAACAGCTGTAGAGGATGGCGCAGGCGACTTTCTGGCGTGTAGGTAACTTCAGATAGATGCGAATACCTTGGCATGAATAGCCCTTTGAACTCACGACTCATCCAGTAAGAGAGGGGAACACAAAGGCTCAGGAAGAAGGCAAATCTTGCGTCCAATCAACTTGGTGCAAGCGCCCATCTCAGATGTGATACTCAAAATTGTAAAGAGGGTTTACGTAGAACTACAAGCATCAACCCGTGCTTTTACAGAACCACCACGTCAACTTTACAGACTGCAAAGAACGAATAAGAAAATTCACGAACCTAATAGGCAAGATGAATCACAAGCGCCCTGGATGGAAAAATAGTCGAAACGCAGATTGCCTTAGCACAGCGCAGTTAGCACACGACCGATGGAGGTAAGACTCACTTTTGGTTCCCTAAAGATTATCATGATGCTCCCTCTCATAGGAAATTCCTGATCCGCTGCCTTAAGGTGAGTAGACGCACTTTAATAGGTTAAGCTCCAGTTTAGATTACCATAAACCTTAGTTAAGCCCGCTGCCAAATTTTAATCGTTTGATCAGCGCTGCCACTCACCAGTCTTTGTCCATCCCTGCTAAAGGTCAGCGTATTCACCCCCCAAGAGTGCCGCAGAATGCAGAGACGGCTTTCAGAAAGCGTTGTCCGGTTGCTCTCTTGCAAATCCCAAAGCTTAATGCTGCTGTCTTCACTCCCGCTAGCAAACAGTTTGCCCGTCGGGTGCATCGCCAGACAGTTAATCCGATCGCGGTGAGCTGAGATCACCCGCAGTTGTTCCCGATGTTGAAAATCCCACAGTTTGATGGTTTTGTCCCAACTTGCACTAATTAAGAGCGTGCCATCTGGCGTTAGGGCTAATGCACTCACCCGATCCACATGTCCCCTCAAAACCTGGATCACCTGGTCGTTGCGGAGATCCCAAAGACAAATCGTTTTGTCGTAACTGCCGCTCACCAGCACATGACCCTGGGCATCCATGACCAAGGCACTGACGCGGTCTTGATGCTGAGCCAGGTTAGCCAACAGCTCATCCGTTTCAGGATC
>DATNOY010000226.1:0-22417 GCA_036703495.1 Coleofasciculaceae cyanobacterium | reverse complement strand
TGCTAGATTGCTCATGCTAAAGTTCCTACTTAATGTCCCAATACTTTGGTTTTATTCAGCGTGCCTGCTCTCTCAGGCGCTAGAGTCTTTGGCTCTAACCAGACGGTAAAACATGCATCTAATAAATGCACCTAAATTGTTACAGTAATCTGATTTGATGAGCGTTTTTGTTAAAAATTCTTACGCAGAGGATCGCCTTCAAAGGAGCGAAGGGACCAGAATTGAACCTAAAAAGTCGGGATTAATCGTCAGGATCTCGCGATCGCGAGAAGATAAGAAAGTTAATCTATTCCTAAGTCTGTAATTCTCTGTAATTCATAGCCTGTATGACTGAAACCGTTCACCGTTCGAGTTTAGGGAGATGGAGTCAGCGATTGTTTGCTGCCCTTTTGCTGAGTGGACAGGTCGTTGTGCATCTGATCCGGGGTCATATCCACCGCCGCAATACGCTAGAACAAATGGTGCTAGTGGGGCCAGAATCCCTGCTGATTGCCATGATTACTGCCATTTCAGTGGGTATGGTGTTCACCATTCAGGTGGCACGAGAGTTCATCAACTTGGGGGCGGGCCAAACCGTAGGCGGGGTATTGGCCTTGGCGCTGGCCCGAGAGTTGTCTCCGGTGCTAACAGCCGTGATCTTGGCGGGTCGGGTGGGTTCAGCTTTTTCTGCCGAAATTGGCACAATGCAGGTGACTGAGCAGGTGGACGCGCTCTACATGCTCAGAACTGATCCGATCGACTATTTGGTGATTCCTAGAGTGCTGGCCTGCTGTTTGATGCTGCCTTTCTTGACCATCCTTTCTTTTGTGGCCGGGATGACTGCCGGGTTGTTTGTTGCGAATTTCCTCTACGGGATCTCCCATGCTGTATTTCTCAACTCAGTGCAGAACTTTCTGGAAGGCTGGGACTTACTGAGTGCCATGATCAAAAGTTTTGTGTTTGGCGGGTTAATTTCTATCATTGGCTCTAGTTGGGGTCTCACCACCACAGGTGGGGCCAAAGGCGTCGGACAATCCACCACAACTGCTGTGGTGACAGCCCTGCTGGCTATTTTCATTAGCGACTTCTTCTTGTCCTGGCTGATGTTCCAGGGAACGGGCACCGGAGTTACGAAGGGTGTGGGATGAACAGCTACAAGCGTTTATAGGGCAGAACTGAGCAACAGAGTTGAGAAGATGTTTAAAAATGGCGATAGACCTCTGATCGCCATCCCCTAAAATGGAAGTATTCTAAACTTCAAGTTTTGTTAAGTTTTAGGGAGAAATTGCCTGTGACTACCACTCCCACGAGTTCACCCCTGATCGCTGGAACCGTTCAGCTTGCGCCCAGCTACCGATTGCCGATCGCTCTGATTGGGCTGGCTATCCCCATCTTTCTGTTACAGATTTGGGTAGGAGGCGCGATCGCTCTGTTGGGTCTGTTTTTACTAGTTCAGACGGCAACGCTGCGGCTGCTGTTTACAGAAACCGCCTTAGAACTCTATCGAGGCGAGACGATGCTTCGCTGCTTTCCGTACCTGGAGTGGCAAAACTGGCGGATTTTTTGGGGCAATGTCCCCATTTTGCTTTACTTCAAAGAAGTCAACAGCATTCACTTCTTACCCATCTTGTTTGACCCCAAACTGCTGCGCACCTGCCTAGAACAACGGTGTCCCATCATTCCTTAAGCAGGTTTAGCCGATCACGCCTGTCTGTTCCTTAAGCCGAGTTGAATGTTTCATGACTTCAGATGCCTCTTTCACCCCTGACCCTTTTAACAAGCCAGCCAGCCCATCCAACAGCGAGGTCGCAGAGCTAGAGCGCCGAGTTGCAGACCTGCAGCAACAAGAAAAGGTACTGCGTCAGGAAATTGCCAGCTTACAGACGTCCTACAACGCAATGCTGCAAAAACAGATTGCCGAAGCCCAAACGGCGATCGCTCGGGTGGCCAAAGAAGGTCTGAGCGATCTGGAACAGCGCCGGCAAACGTTACAGATTGCGGTAGAGCAACTGGAGCGCCGGCAAGAGCGCATCCGCAACGAAATGAAAACGACCTTCGCGGGGACCTCGCAAGATTTAGCGATTCGGGTTCAAGGCTTTAAGGATTATCTGGTTGGCAGTTTACAAGACTTGGTGACGGCTGCCGAACAGCTCCAGCTGACGCCGCCCTCCCCACCCCCTGAACCGATCCGAACGGCTGCTGTTCCAAAAGCGGCCGAACCAGTTCGGGAAGTGGCAACCGCACCCAGTTTAGGGGAATCAGGGTTTCAGGAACAGGCCAAGCGGATTCGCAAGCTGCTTGATCAATATCGTCTGTCCCCCGATTATTATGGGGCACCCTGGCAGCTGCGCCGGACGTTTGAACCGATTCATGCCGAGCGGGTATCGAATTGGCTGTTTACGCAGGGGGGACGGGGCGCACTCAAGACGATGGGATCGCGTCTACAAAATATTTTGATTGCGTCTGCCATCATTTCAGTGCTGAAGGATGTGCATGGCGATCGCCTGCGGGTGTTAGTCTTGGGCAACTCTCCCGAACGGTTAGGCGAATGGCGGCGCGGGCTGCAAGACTGTCTGGGCATCTCCCGTGCCGACTTTGGAGCCGATCAGGGCATTGTGCTATTCGAGGCTCCCGAACCCCTGGTGCAGCGGGCTGATCGGTTGGTGAGGCAGAAGCAAATGCCGCTGATTATTGTGGATGAGTCGGAGGTCATGATCGATATTTCTCTGCTGCAATTTCCGCTATGGCTGGCGTTTGCAGCTGATCCCCTGAATCCAGTGATGTATTAGGCGTGAATCCATAGCGCTTTGCGCTGGACGGTACGCAACTGAGAACGGCTGTAATCAAGGGGTCGCAACCCCTGCCCAGCCCATCCTGGACTGGATTTAACCCGCGCTCCTTAGACGGCGGGGCTGTATTTACTAGGGATGAGGAAAAATTGCCGTTCATTAGAGCGATCGCTTAGGCTAGCGATAGCTTTCTATTCATCTATTGAGCATACAAATATGAAATTTAAGGCGTTTGCTGCCGTCGCCTTATGTGCCACCCTTGGCTGGACTGTTGCTGGAACAGTTGCTGGAACAGTTGCTGGAACAGTCTCGTCAAAAGCGCTTGCGGCTTCCCTCCCTTCTAAAACTCTTCTCGCTCAAGCTCAAGGGCAAACCTACCGCGAACCGAGCGGATTATTTGAAATCTCCTTCCCACCCAATTACAGCATTGAAGAAACCGGTAGCGGGATTTCTTTTACCTCAGCCGATAAAACCTTTGGGGGTTCTGTGGACTATGGTTCCGCCAAGGGCGCAACTTTGAATCCCGATCAGCTGGAAGCCTTACTCAAACACGAGTACGAAAGTCGTTTGTCTGACATTACCTGGCAAGCAACGGCTATGCAGCCGGATGGTAGCGTCCGAGTCGATTGGGTCGGCAAGGATCAGCAGGGTAATCAGCTAGATGCGATCTCTTTTGTAGAGCAACGCGGCGACAACATTTTTATCCTCAATTTGTTTGGGGTGAATGCACCCTACAACAACCAAGATGCTGAGGTGATTGTGAAGGGCTATCGGGCAGGAAGGACAAATGCACCTGCTGCAAATTCTGCGATACCCGATCGCATCCTGGGTCTAATTCATTGATTAATTAATTGATGGATGAATTGATTAATTAAGTAGATAGCCATAATTAAACATAAAACCCTGTGCTACCCGCTGCGCCGACGGTACAGGGTTTTAAATTCTGTTTTTAATTACGCTAAGGTACTTAATCACTTGACTTTGGACTAAATCGCGTCAAATTCTCTGAAAGCCTCACTCCGCGAGGCTTTCAGAGAATTTGACGCAGTGAAATGGGTTTGCTGCGAAACGCTCTCTATGAGAGCGTTTCGCGGCGTGATCGAGCAAATTAATCCAAACTCCAGTAATCAATTAATTAACTGTCAGGGGGGCGAAACCAGCGGCAAATCAGTTCCGGCGATCGCGCGTTACCCCAATGCTTCGCCCTTTCGCCAACGATAGTTCCGACTACCACCATCATCAGCAAGTGGGATTCACTTAATCCAGTGTCATCATAGAGAAGCGCTTGTTCAAGCGGCAATGCTCCATCGACTCTGGCTCATGAACATCCTAGAAGCTCATCATCTTCAGAAAACCTATCGCGATCGCCAAAAAACTGTCACAGCTGTTCAGGATGTTTCTCTAACCCTTGCGCCTCAAGAAGTACTGGCTTTTTTAGGCCCTAATGGTGCCGGTAAAACCACTACGATTAAAATGATCGCCGGATTGATTCTTCCGGATCAGGGCACTGTCAAAATTGTGGGCCGCGATCCGCATCGGGAAGCCCGCGCCTTGCGATCGCTAGGAGCCGTCTTGGAAGGGAACCGCAACGTTTACTGGCGGCTGACTCCTGAAGAAAACCTGGAATACTTTGGCGTATTACGCGGACTGACGCGAAAAATGGCCCGGCAGCGGGCCCAAATTCTTTTAGAACGGTTTGACTTGATCGACAAGCGCCGCAGTCAAGTGCAAAAGCTATCGCGCGGTATGCAGCAAAAGCTGGCGATCGCCGTTTCTCTGATCCATGATCCACAACTGCTGCTGCTGGATGAGCCGACGCTAGGGTTGGATGTAGAAGCCACCGCCAGCGTCAAGCGGCTCGTGCGTGAAATTGCGGCCGAAGGACGCGCTATTTTGCTGACAACCCATCAACTCGACATTGCTGAAGAACTGTCTGATCGCGTGGCCATCATCAACCAGGGCAAAATTGTCGTGGAAGAATCCACAGCCGATCTTATTCGGCAATTTTCGGGTACGGCTTACAAGATCGAGGTAGAAGGCCTAAGTGGCGATCGCGTCAGCAAAATTGCGGCTCTAGGAGGAATTATAGAAGGCAATCAGATCTATGTGCGCGAATCAGACATGGTCTATGCCGTTCTGGAGATTTTGCAGCCTTTGCCGTTAGTGCGGGCAGAGAAGGATCAAGCAAATCTGACAGAAATTTTCTTAAAACTGGTGAGCAATACCCAGTCCGATGCCACTCATTAGAAGCTTCCCATGTTTGAACTGTTTTTGGCTGAATTGAAACGTAGTTTTATCCAGTTGACTCGCTATTCGGCTGAAGTCATCGGTGGAATTGTCGGCACAACGATTATTTTTTATGGTCTATTTTTGAGTACTCGCTATGTAGCTGGATCAAGCTTTCAATTTGGCGATCGCTTTGATTCAATCATCATCGGCTATGTGCTGTGGACATTAATGATTTTTATCCAGGGTAGTATTTCAGGTGGTTTGCAGGATGAAGCCCGGACAGGAACGCTGGAGCAGCTTTTTATCTCTCCGTTTGGTGCATCTAAAGTATTTTTGGCACGAGCGATCGCCAGCCTGCTGATCAACCTCATCATCAATCTCAGTATTCTCATCATCATTATTACCCTAACAGGCAGCAAACTGAGCTTTCCTCTGACGCTATTTCCACCGCTGCTAGCTGTGGTGCTCGGTGCCTACGGATTATCATTCACCATGGGATCGCTAGCCCTGATCCTCAAGCAAGTTCAGCAAGTACTCAGCATTTTTCAGTTTGGATTACTGTTTTTGTTCACGGCTCCGGTCGAAAATTGGACAGGAGCATTGCGGGTATTGGGCTACTGCATTCCCATGGCTCCAGGGGCAGGCTTGCTACGGGCAGTCATGGCACGGGGCGAAGAATTAGATTGGGGCATCTGGGCGATCGCTTTTTTGAATGGAGCCGTCTACTTTGGCATTGGTATGGTTTTGTTTCAGTGGGCGGAACGTCAAACCAAGCGTAGCGGTAAGTTGGGTGGTTATTAATAGCGAAACTGACCCAGATTTTACTCAGCAGCAATAGCGATCGCAATTTAATGCAAGTTGTTAATGCAAGTTGCTAATGCAACTTGCTCCGCTATGGGACGGATTGCAAAAACGTGGGCATTCTGAGTGAAGCATCGATAAACCAGCTTCCTTAGTGGTGCAGAAAAGTCTGGAAGGGCTGATGTGGAGGAAGTTTGACTGAAGCATGGGTGACAGAGGGGGCACAGCATGAGATGCTCAAAGTTTCCACACAAAAAGTCATACCATGTCAGTACCCCATCTCTATCGTCAACTGCAAACTCAACTAAGTCAATGGATCACTCCTAGTGACCAACGTCATCTGCAAGGGTTTTGTGAGAACGTGGCTGCGATTTTGCAGGCGCAAAGCGCTTGTCTGAGCCATTGGTTGCCCTACCTGAGTCATCGGGACTGCCAAGCCCGCAGCCACATGGAGCGCCTCAGCTACTTTATCCACAATCGTAAAATCACGGCCGAGACCTTCTATACCCCCCTGCTGCTGCAGTTTCTCAGAGCATGGAAGGGAGAGGCAATGACCTTAACGCTCGATACCAGTATGTTGTGGGATCAATATTGCCTGATTGAGGTCTGTTTGATTTGGGGTGGACGCTCAATTTCTCTGGCTCAAAGCGTTCTAGAACATGGCAGCGCCACTGTTGCTTTTGAGGACTATCGCCCCGTTCTAGAAACAACACGGCAACTGTTGCCCTCTGGTGCTCAAGTAACGTTGCTAGCTGACCGGGGATTTGAACATGGTGCATTCATTCGCTGGTTGCAGCAGCAGCACTGGTCTTGGGCAATTCGAGCCAAATCAGATCTCAACGTCACCCTTTCCAATGCTCAAACCGCTGCGGTGGCTCAGTTACTACCGCCCCAAGGGGAAGCCTATCTGTTCCCAAAGGTTACCATTCTACAAGACATTGAGTGTCATCTGGCGACAGCCAATTTAGCGCTAGCAGGCGAGGCATGGGCTGTGCTGACAGATATGCCGCCCTCGGTGCAGAGTTTTTCGGTGTATGGTCAACGATTTGGTGGGATAGAGCCGCATTTTAAGGACTATAAGTCAGCAGGCTTCGAGTTGATTCGTTCTCGCTTACGGGGGGCGGAAGCGCTAAGTTGTCTATTGATGTTGCTCGCTGCTGCGACCTTGATTGCGATTTCAATTGCTTTGGTTGTCAGCAGTGAGGGCAGGCGGAAGCGGCTCGACTGGCATAGTCAACGAGGGCTGAGTTTTTTACAATTGGGGTTAAGAGAGTTGAAACGCTTGTGTTATCAACATCTAGCAATTCCTAGGTTCACTGTCTTACCGCCAAGGAGCCCGGCAATTGCCTATGCATCACTGAAGAAACGAGAACAGATGGAGACACGAATTGAGTTCTCGCGGGTGACTGTTTTCTCAACGTGAACCCCCGAAAAGTTTTCTGCACCACTAAGAACCAGCTTCAAAGACTTCATAAAATCGGTTCGTGCTGGCATACAAGTTAGGAGCGATCGCGCCATAACGGAAGAAGGCACTGCTGCATTAATCACCTAAAAATCAAACCATGCCTAGCACCGCAAACAAATCTAAACCAACTGCTAAAAAAACTCAGGCTGCAAACCAACCGACTTTGACTACTCAACTCAATGAGACGTTGCAGAGTGAAATCCTCCGCATTGCGGAAATTCATGGAGTTAGCCCGACTATTCTTGAAAATTTTGCCTGTTTCGTAATTGATAATCACAAGAAGAAACCTGCAAAAGCCAAAACTCCCAAAATTAAACCACTTACGCTTACTCAACTCAAGGAAAGCATCTTCAAGCATTTTGAAGTCAAGAACACCACAGAACTTAAAAAATCAGGCTCGTTCAAGATGGCAACCGATGGTATGGATGCCTTAAATTTAAGTGCTAAAGACGGATGGGAAAAACTCTATCGCAAATTCATTGGTGTGCTTCCGGGTGAAGAGAATCAGCAGGGGTATGGCTGCATCAACGGAATCAACGTTTTCAATTATTTTAAGCCTTGGCAGGTATTCGGACTAGATTCCCAAGCCGCGACACCCGAAAGTATCAAAAGAGCCTATCACGACCTGAGTAAGGTTTACCATCCCGATGTTCCTGATACGGGTGATGCCCAAATTTTCGATCGCATCAATATCATGTATCGCAGCATTAGTGCAGAGGCTTGATCATGGCAAAGAAAGTATCAGGCTTCAACATTCGAGAACAAGATCTTGCCACTGCATTAGAAATTACCCCACAACAGCTCGATCAAATTATTGAGTTCTTTGATTCCGATCCGAATGATGAATGGGAATTACGCGAAAATGATCATTTTATTCATCTTAATAAAAGTTTAAATGAACGCCTATTCTCTGAACAAGGAGCTTATGCGATCGCAGCCTATATGGATGCAAAAGCAAAGAAATCTATTTGGAGTTTAATCAAGGAATTTATTACTCGGCACAAAGAAAAAATTCGTAACGCCTTTATCAGCCGCAAAATCCAAGAGAATTGCAGTTCTCTAACGGTTAGAAACAACAGGCATTTCTTATCTAGAAAAGAGGTAATTAGCATCCTTTGCACAAGCCCTGCAAGGCTTAACAAAGCCTTCAATGATATTCAAAAATCGGATAGCCCGATGGCAATTTATGAAGATTTTGATGAAATTGACGGCACTCGCTACTACTCTTTATCTGGTTTCTATAGGTTGTCTCAATGCTTGGCAACTGAACTAAAAAGCAAAGACCGTCGTAGCTGGTGCTCTGCGATTGATATGGTTGGCAAAAAAACTTTTAAGCTGATCATTGATGAGCAGCTCGCTCAACAGAAGAAAATTCAATCTGCTATGGAGGCTGTGAAGAAAAAGGACGGTGGGTGCTGCCAAGTTACAAGACAAAAACGGGATAAGTCAAACAAGTCGGTCAATATTGTTGTTCATCACATTTACTCCAAAGAGCATTATCCTCATTTGGCAGCTTGTCATGACAATCTTGTTACGCTGTCCCAGGAAGTCCATAATGATTTTCATGCTTGGAATGGTGGCTTTCATAAACCTTGCACAGCAGAAAATTTTATTCAGTTCATCAATCAGCTTTACCCTGACAACTATGCGATAGTTCTGAGGCTAAACAAAGTGAAGCAGATCATCGATCCACAATCGAGCAACCAAAAAGCCGCATAATCACGTTAATTCTCTGCAGGGCGGGTTTTGCAAAAAATTGCCTCCCGCCCCTTACCCACACTCGCACCCATCTCTGTAACCAACAAAAATCTAGGTAGTGATGGTTAAGCAATGATTTTTTATTGCGCTGAAAAACATCATCAGCGATCGATTCGGACTGAGGGCCAAAGCCGAAAATTTCAGCGGTCAGCTCAACAGCCTAGAATCCCTGTCCGCCTAGCGGTAAACTGTGTTACGTCGCTCACACGGATTTACAAGGGATTCACTCATGGCAACCATCAACGACAACTACCTCAAACTTAAAGCAGGCTACCTGTTTCCCGAAATTGCCCGGCGTGTCAATGCTTTTGCAGAAGCCAACCCAGACGCCAAAATTATCCGGCTTGGCATTGGCGATGTCACGGAACCCTTACCGGAAGCCTGCCGTACTGCCATGATCAAAGCGGTTGAAGAGATGGGCGATCGCGCTACCTTCAAAGGCTACGGGCCGGAACAAGGGTATGCCTGGCTGCGGGAAGCGATCGCTGCTCATGATTTCCAAGCTCGGGGCTGCGAAGTAGATGCCTCAGAAATTTTCATCTCCGATGGTTCTAAGTGCGATTGCGGCAACATCTTAGATATTTTTGGAGATAACAATACGATCGCCGTTACCGATCCGGTTTATCCCGTTTACGTAGACACCAACGTCATGGCCGGTCATACCGGCGATCTGAATGAAGCAGGCGAATATGGTGGGTTAGTCTATCTGCCAATCACCGCAGACAACCAGTTCACCGCTCAAATCCCCACCCAAAAAGTGGATCTGATCTACCTCTGCTTTCCCAACAACCCCACCGGAGCAACCGCCAGCCGCGAACATCTGCAAGCCTGGGTTGACTATGCCAAAGCTCATGGGTCTATCATCTTTTTTGATGCGGCTTACGAAGCCTTTATCACCGATGCCGACATTCCTCATTCCATTTACGAGATTGAAGGCGCACGGGATTGTGCCATTGAATTTCGCTCTTTTTCCAAAAATGCTGGATTCACCGGCACGCGCTGTGCCTTAACGGTAGTGCCCAAAACCCTGACTGCCAAAGCTGCCGATGGTTCAGATGTGGAAGTTTGGAAACTTTGGAATCGCCGCCAGTCTACTAAGTTTAATGGCGTCTCCTATATTGTGCAGCGTGGTGCAGAGGCCGTTTACTCGGCTGAAGGAAAAGCGCAGACCCAAGCGCTGATCCACTTCTATATGGAAAATGCCCAAATGATTCGTGAACAGCTTACCGCTGCCGGATTGCAAGTCTATGGCGGCGTCAATGCCCCCTACGTCTGGGTACAAACGCCTAACGGTCTATCGAGCTGGGATTTCTTCGATAAGCTGTTGCAAACCTGCCATGTTGTCGGCACGCCCGGCTCGGGGTTTGGCGCAGCTGGAGAAGGCTATTTCCGCATTTCAGCGTTCAACAGTCGGGCAAATGTGGAAGAAGCCATGAAGCGAATTACTGACAAGTTCAAGGGTTAGGGGACTTCTACAAATGAATTCCGTGGTGCGCGTTTCTTGCACCCCAGGCAAAATGCTCGCACTATTACAGCAATTCTCCATTGCGTCAGCCACAGTTATTTTTTAGAAGCCGCGCGGCGCGCGGCTTCTAAAAAATACCCCACACTTAATGAAGCGCAAAGCGCTGTAGGTCATTCTGCTGCAGCCATTCTGCTGAGGACATTTTTGGGGGCGCACTCCACACTCCCCTAAAAATGTCCTTGTTCTATAAATTGTTTAATTCTTGTTGAAACCAAGCTGCAACATCTGGGAACCTTAGAAAGAAAAGAGTCTGGTCTCTCAGGTTGTGTCAGTCAAAGCTCAACTTCACCCCATGAACTCGCTGCTCAAAACATTCCTCAGTCTGCGGCAAATGGAGTACCTGATCGTTGATCAGGACTGGATGCTCTTGGAGGCATCATCGGGGGCTGAGCGCTTTGCTATGATGCCGTTACACCTGGATACAGACTGCCGTCTTGCCTTTCCAGAATTGGTTAATCTGCAGACACAGCTAACTCAGATTGCCCAAACCCGGCACTCAGATCCAACCTTGGGGCTAGAGATCAAGGCGATCGCCCGTCCCAGCAACGGATCCATACTGCACTTTGATCTCACCGTCCTGGCTGATCTGGAAGCATCGCCGGATCAGCGAATCATTTTATTAGAGGATGTGACTCGGCTGGAGGCAGCAGCGCAGCAGCCTAGACTTGCAACTGTTGATGCAGCCAAACCGGGGCTGCAGGCCGAATATGCGATCGCCCGCATTTTAGCAACAGCCAATAGCCTAGAGGAAGCAACGCCAAAAATCTTGCAAGCGCTGTGTGAACATTTGGACTGGGATTTTGGTGAGCTATGGCTGCACAATCTCAATGCAGATTGCCTTCAGTGCATTGCCACAGGGCATCTGGCTTCTCTAGATCTGCCGTCCCGAATGGCACTCACCTCGCAAACCCAGTTTAGAGGCGGAGTCGGGCTTCCAGGTTATGCCTATGCAACTGGCGAATCGCTTTGGATTCCTGACTTATTCCAAGAAAAAAAGTTTGTGCGGGTTCAACTGGCGGCGGCGGCTGGCTGGCGCAGCGCGATCGCCATTCCCATTCCCAAATCTCCAGTGCTGGGGGTGCTGGTCTTCTTTAGCCGTCAGCTGAATTCGCCCCATCCAGGGCTGATTGAGACAGTAATGGCGATCGGTAGCCAGATGGAGCAGTTCATCAAGCGGCAGCAGGCTGAAGCGGCACTCCTCAAGCAAACTTTAGAACTGGAACGCTCTCAAACAATTTTGCAGCAGCAGGTACAGCGCGGCTTACTGTTGAAGCAGATCACTCAAGAAATTCGGCAGAGTTTAGATACCCAACAAATCTTTCAAACCACGGTTACTCAGGTGGGGCGGTTGTTTGGGGTGAATCGTTGCCTGCTTCATACCTACCTGAGTAGCGATAGTGAGATGTTTACTGCGGTGCAGGGATCGCTTAAGTCCAAAGCTCCCTTTCCCCAACTGCCTTGCGTTGCAGAGTACCTACAGCCCGGATATCTTTCCATTTTGGATTTAGGCGGAGTGCCCATTGAGGGGAATCCTCATGTTGCAGCCTTGCTGTCGCAGGATCAAGCAGTATCGTCTCCCAATGTTTATCGCGATCCCCTGCTGATTCCCGTCAGGTCATTTTGCCACCAGATTGGATTAAATTCGATGTTGGCTGTTCGCACCTCTTACCAGCAGCAGCCTAACGGCATTTTGGGGCTACACCAGTGCGATCGGTTCCGAACCTGGACGGAAGAAGAGATTGAGCTATTGGAAGCCGTTGCCGATCAGGTGGGAATTGCCTTAGCGCAGGCGCGCCTGCTGGATCAAGAAATTCAGCAGCGAGAGCAGCTAACGCTCCAAAACTTTGTTTTAGAAAAAGAGCGCCGCACTGCCGAAGAAGCTAACCGCGCTAAGAGTGAATTTCTGGCCATGATGAGTCACGAGATTCGCACCCCCATGAATGCCGTCATTGGCATGACGGAGCTGCTGCTGGATACCTGCCTCGATTCTGAACAAACAACGTTTGTCGAAACCATCCGCACTAGCGGGGATGCGCTGCTGACCATCATCAACGATATTCTCGATTTCTCAAAAATTGAATCTGGCAAGCTGGAACTAGAACAACAGCCTTTTAGCCTGCGCACCTGCATTGAAGAATCCCTGGATCTAGTCGCCTCTAGAGCCGCCGAGAAAGGGCTGGAACTGGCTTACTTGATGGAACCGCAAACCGCCGACCTCTATCAAGGCGATATCACGCGCCTCCGACAAATCCTCACGAATTTGCTCAGCAATGCCGTTAAATTCACCCACAGCGGCGAAATTACCGTTACCGTAATCGCTCGCGAAATCACAGAGAAAAATGTCGGGCATGCTGCCGATCCGCCCCAGTATGCCCTGCGCTTTGCAGTCAAGGATACGGGCATTGGCATCCCGATCGATCGCCTCGATCGCCTATTCCGTCCTTTTACCCAGGTCGATTCTACGATTACGCGCAACTATGGCGGCACCGGCCTGGGGCTAGTAATTTGCCAGCGGCTCAGCGAAATCATGGGAGGGCGCATTTGGGTCGATAGCGTAGTGGGAGAGGGTTCCACTTTTTATTTTTCGATCGTCGTTCCTCTGGTTCTACCTGCCGTTTCAGACCCATTGCCCGATCACAAAGCTGGGCTGGCAAGCAAGCGGCTGTTGATTGTGGACGACAATGCCACCCATCGGCAAGCGCTGATGCAACAAACCCAATTTTGGGGCATGCTGCCCCAAGCGGTTGAGTCGGGCACTCAGGCACTCAGGCTACTTCAGCACAGCCCGTTTGACCTGCTGATTCTCGATATGCAGCTGGATGGCATGGACGGGCTGACCCTAGCCAGCGAAATTCGCAAGCTGCCCCAGTGCCAACGTCTGCCGCTGATTCTACTAACCTCGATCGGCAAATCTGAATCCAGTTTGGGAATGCCAGGTGTCGAGATAGCTGCCTTCCTCAGTAAGCCCCTGAAACAGACTCAGCTGGCTCAGGTGTTGATGCAGGTTTGCAGCAGGCAAACCCTACCCGTATACAAAAAGGCCGCCCCTCCGGCAGATGTACCCATGGGGCAACGCCATCCCCTACGAATTTTGTTGGCAGAAGATCATCCTGTTAATCAAAAGATAGCGCTGCTGATTTTGAAACGTTTGGGCTATCGGGCTGAGGTCGTTAGCAATGGTCTGGCAGTACTGGAAGCCCTACGTCGCCAATCCTATGACGTGGTGCTGATGGATGTGCAAATGCCAGAAATGGATGGACTCACCACTACTCGCCATATTTGCCAGGAATGGATCACCCCCCCTCGGATTGTGGCGATGACAGCGAATGCTATGCAAGGCGATCGCCAGCTTTGTCTGGATGCAGGTATGGATGATTACATTGCCAAACCCATTCGTATTCATGAACTGGCGCAGGTTTTGGAGCGATGCCAGCCCTTAGCCCCCAAAATGGAGGATGAAGGACGGCAGAATCGAGGTGCTGCTAGCTTCCATTCCCTTTTCTCCCTGCTTCCGCTGAATGCCCTCCAGCAAGTCCGGGAAATGGCAGGAGCAGAAAATCCCGCAGATTGGATTGATATTATTAATTGCTATCTGGAGGAAACGCCTCAACTGCTGCAGTCCATGCGACAGGCGATCGCTGAATCCGATGTCCAACTGCTGCAGCGAGTAGCCCATTCCCTCAAGTCCAGCAGTGCAACGCTGGGGGTGCCCCGCCTGGCAGAATTGTGTAAACAACTGGAAGCAGCGCTGACTGAAACCTATACCCTGACTCAAAAAGAGACCCAGGTGGCTGAAATAGAAGCTGAATATCAGCAGGTGCAACTTGCCTTAGCCGCAGAGCGGCAGCGCTGTCAATCTCAAGAGTTGAGTCAGTCCAGATAGCCTCAATCCAGCTAGGGGTCTGTCCTTGTTTCAGGGTCGGATACCCCATCCTTAAGTAAATGACAGCCCCCTAGTCCAGGATGGCTTCAATCCAGCGACCGGAGTGCGGCATCTGACATGCCTGAGCGTCTCGCTCACCCTCCAAACGATCGCTGGATTGAAGCTCTGCTAGCCTACTGAGCCAGCAGCAGCAAGTGACCCTGACTTTAGGGAGCAGGGCACTCATCAGGCTATGACTGAGAGAAGAGCAACAACTTTTGACAAACGATGACATACCAGAATTCAATTTTGGGTTACCACCAGTTTATGCCTCATGAACAGCGTGATTTGTCGGAGCGGGTGAGCCAACGGGCCGATTTTTCTAAAATTCGGTATGCCCAATGCTGGGAAGATGCCGATATTCTCCTGGAAGGGTTGGACATTCAGCCAGGAGATACTTGTTTAGCGATCGCCTCAGCCGGAGACAACAGCCTGGCTATGCTGACTCGTAATCCGGCCCGCGTGATTGCCTTGGATTTGAGTCCGGCACAGCTTGCCTGCCTGGAATTGCGGGTCGCTGCCTACCGAGCCCTAGAACATGCGGAACTGCTAGTCTTGATCGGTTCGCGACCCGGACACAACCGTCAGGCGCTCTATCACCGCTGCCGCAGTCAGCTATCACCCGCAGTGCGCGCTTTCTGGGACAGTCACAGCACCGCGATCGATCGTGGTATTGGGGTCGTTGGCAAATTTGAGCGGTATTTTACCTTGTTTCGTCGCTATGCCCTGCCTTGGGTACAGAGTCGCGCCACAGTCGATCGCCTGCTGCAGGGCGGCAATTTAGCCCAACGGCAAGCGTTCTACCACGACGTGTGGGATAGCTGGCGCTGGCGATCGCTGTTTCGCCTGTTTTTCTCCCGCTTTGTCATGGGCAGAGCCGGACGAGATCCTAGCTTTTTCAAATATGTGCAGGGTAGCGTTGCCGATCGCATCCTCAGCCGCACCCAATATGCCCTGACCCAGCTTGATCCGGCAGAAAATCCCTATCTGCAATGGATTCTCACAGGGCAACACGGCACAGCATTGCCCTATGCGCTGCGGCCTCAGCAATTTGAAACGATTCGGGCAAATCTTGATCGGTTGGAATGGCATTGCAGTTCTGTAGAAGATTACCTGGAGCAGGTTGGCAACGCTGCTATCGATCGCTACAATCTCAGCGATATTTTTGAGTACCTTTCCCCAGAGAGCTACCAGCAGCTTTTACAGAAATTGGTAAACTCTGGGCGCAAAGGCGGGCGATTGGCATACTGGAATATGTTGGCTCCGCGATCGCGACCCGCAGCAATGGCAGATCAACTCAAGCCCTTAACAGAGTTGGCTCAGACGCTTCATGCCCAAGACAAAGCCTTTTTCTACAGTGCATTTGTGGTTGAAGAAATTTTATAGTTTATTGCGGTCTGCTTTATGAACTCCTGGCTGGCGATCGGTTTGGTCATGGCAATTCTAGGGGGATTGCTACTGGGATTACGCCTTTACCAGCGTCGTTCTTCGCCGCATCCGGAAGTCGTCCGCAAGCTTCTCCACATTCCGATGGGCTTAATTACCCTCAGCTTTCCCTGGCTGTTTACCTCACCTGTACCCGTTATTGTTCTGGCAAGTTTAGCTGTGGGAGGATTGCTGCTGCTGCGATGCCATCCGCGATTGCGACAGGAGTTTGGCAGTGTTTTAGGGGGGGTAGGACGGCGATCGCTAGGTGAAATCTATTTTCCCATCGCTGTGGCCACCGTCTTCAGCCTATCTCAGGGGAATCCCTTACTGTTTGGTATTCCTATACTGATCTTGACCCTGGCAGACGCGATCGCAGCTATCATCGGTGTTCGCTATGGACAAGTACACTACAGCACCTCCGAAGGAGAAAAAAGCGCCGAGGGATCGCTGGCTTTTTTTATGGCAGCTTTCTTCAGCGTTCACGTACCGCTGTTGCTGCTCAGCTCCACCGGACGCACCGAAACCCTATTGATTGCCCTCATATTGGGACTGCTGGTGATGCTGCTAGAGGCGATCGCCTGGCGAGGATTGGATAATCTCTTCATTCCGTTGGGCAGCTTTGTGCTGCTGCAATCCCACCTCAGCATGAGTGCAGTAGAGCTATGGGCGCGTTTGGCAGTGACGGTGGTTTTGGTGGTGTTTGTCCTCTGCTGGCGCAAACAAACCACGCTGAACGATAGTGCTTTGCTAGGTGCGGCCTTTGTAGGCTATCTCAGCTGGACGCTGGGGGGCTGGCGCTGGCTTGTACCACCGCTGACGCTGCTCGTCACCTATCCGCTGTTTGTCTCCTGGGTCAATCAGCAAAAGATGCCCCTGACCCCGCAAGAACGGCAGATTATGCGCTGGCTACCGGCTCAGTCCGATCGCCCTCGCCAATGGCAGCGCATCCACACCATTCACTCCGTGCTGAGCGTCTGTGCTGCAGGGTTGTTCTGGCTGCTGCTATTTGTGCCACTCAATCGTCCGGAATTCTTCTACCCTTACACCTTGGCCTTTGCTGCAAATTTGGCCATTGTGGGGGTGGCAGGCTTATCTCCCGTGAATTACTGGCAGCGGGCTCATTGGGTTCGGGTGGTTCTCCATGTTCTCAAGGCTTGGCTGCTGCTGTTCATTCCCTTTTTGCTGATGGTTGGACTCTCCAGACCTTCAATTGATGCTGCTTTGGTGGGATTAGTGGGCACCGCGTTAAGCGCGATCGCCTACTACCTCAGCCAGCCTTATCTGAGAAATTGTCCTACCGATACGCTGTCCTGGATTTGTCGAACTCTGTACACCCTACTGGCATCAGCGCTATCTCTGATTCCCTTATATAAATTCTTCGCTTAATTCCCCCCTTGATTCTTATTCCTATGGACGACCTGTTGCTAATTGAATCCCCTGAGCAACTCCAGCTCTTAGCAGGGGTGTCGGGCTTAGCTGCCATTGATGCGGGCAGCTTCTCCTCCCTCAAACCCGATGCCTATTTAGCCCTCCTTCAAAATCAGAACCAGCTGGCGGCTCGCTGTGCCCTGTGGTGGACAAACACTCCTCCCGTTCCTCACCACAACGTAGGACTCATCGGTCAATATCAGGTGCAAGCTGCGGCTGGGCAATTGCTCCAGAAAGCCTGTGAGCATCTAGCGGCGCAGGGTTGCACGTTGGCGATCGCCCCTATGGATGGCAGCACTTGGCGCAGCTATCGGTTAATCAGCGATCGCGGCTCTGCTCCTGCGTTTTTTCTGGAACCCCACCATCCCGATGAATATGTTGACCAGTTCTTGAAAGCCGGGTTTACGCCTTTTGCCCACTACAGTTCAGCACTCAATTCTGACCTGACCCAATGTGATGCCCGCCTTGACCGGGTCCAGCAGCGTTTGAGCCAGGCAGGAGTCACCATCCGATCGCTCAACCTGGAAAACTTTGAATCCGAATTACGGCAGGTTTATCAGCTGGCGTTAATGAGTTTTCAAAACAACTTGTTGTATACCCCTATCACTCAAGCAGATTTCATCGCTCAATATCGTCAGATGCAAGCTTGGGTCAAGCCCGAACTGGTACTGCTGGCTGAACAAAATCAACAGCTGGTAGGCTTCCTGTTTGCCATTCCTGACCTGTTGCAGCAAACCTATGCCCCAGCCATTGACACGATCATTATTAAAACCGTGGCTGTGCTGCCCGGTCGCCCCTATGCTGGCTTAGGCAGTGTGCTGGTGGAAAATGTGCAGGCGATCGCCGCCCAACTCGGCTATACGCGGGCCATTCATGCCTTGATGCAGGACAATAACAAGTCTCGCAATTTAAGCAGTCGCTATGCCTCTACCATGCGCCGCTATACGCTATTTTCTAGGCCGCTATAGCAATTCTCCATCAGTCCTGAGAAAACGGGGATCTTGCTCCTGGGCGAGAGCATCCCCTCCAGTCCCCCTTCACTCCTGATTGGGGATAGCTATAAATGATTGTCATTTTTCTCTAAAATTCCTCAAGCTTTTAAACAAATATTTCTTATTTCATAGCGAATTCCATCCCACAGGTTTGTCTTGATGTAGAAGGCTATGATGATAAAAGATTTTCCTTGTCATCTCCCTGGGTTGTCACCGACATGAAGGGAGAATCTGAATAACCCCGCCTATTATTCGTCGGTTGCGCAAAAGTTAACACTAGTCAGGACGGGCGATCGCCGCATCATCAGGGTGAAAGGTGTCCATGAAGATTCTCTTGGTAGAGGATGACCTATTGTTGGGTGCAGCACTGGCAAAAGTGCTGGAGGCGAATCGCTATACGATCGATTTGGCCAGTGATGGACAGGCAGGTTTAGACCTGGCTACTGCCACTGAGTATGACCTGATCCTGTTAGATGTACAGATTCCCAAGCTAGATGGGATTAGCCTTTGTCGGCAACTGCGATCTCAAGGCTACCGCAAACCCATTTTGCTTTTAACAGCAAATGATTCAGATGCAGTTGCCGTGGCAGGCTTTGATGCCGGAGCTGATGACTATATCAGCAAGCCCTGCGCTCCAGAAGTATTGCTCGCCAGGATACGAACTTTATTGAGACGCAGTGGAGCGATTTCTCCCAAAAGCCCTGCCAAAGACTTCGCCACGACCTTGACCTGGGGAAAGCTTTGCTTAGACCTGGATTCAGGGCGAGTCACGTTTGAGGAACAGCTCATCCCCTTCACTGCAACTGAATATAACCTGCTGGAATTATTTTTGCGGCATCCCGATCGCATCTTCAGCCGCAGCGCTATTTTGGATCGACTTTGGGGGCTGGATGATGCCCCCACCGATCGCGCTATTGTGACCCATGTTAAGGATGTGCGAAAGAAGCTAAAGGCAGGTGGGTTAACTGAAGAGATGATCGAAACGGTCTATGGGATGGGCTATCGGTTAAAACCTGCTCCCCAGCCTGCATCGTCTAGTGCTAGAGAATCCGAGTCTGGTTCTAGAGAATCCGAAAAAAATATGACTCGCCAGCAGCAGTCTCAGACTGGAGGCAAATCTGCCAGCGACAAGGTGCTGGAGCGGTTTCAGCAGGTCTTTGATCAACAAGTTGCCGTACTGGAACAGGCAAAAGCCGCCTTACTAGCCGGAAATTTAGCGCCAGAACACCAGCAAGCCGCCCAACACGAGGCCCATAAGCTAGCGGGTTCCTTGGCATCGTTTGGCTATCCAGAGGGATCAAAGTTGGCTCGGTCGATCGAGCATTGGCTGCTCAGTGATGATTTATTTTCTCCCGCAGCGATGACTCAGTTCTCTGAATTAGTTGCAGCTTTACAGCAGGAGCTTACTAAGACTCCAGTTACATCAGTACCTGCATCAACTGCAGAGGTTCAGACTGGTCGGGTATTGGTGATTGATGACGATGATGCCTTGACCAAGCGGTTAAAGACAGAAGCCGCTGCCTGGGGATTTCGCCTGACAATTGCTCCCACTCCTGCCGTTGCCCGATCGCATCTTGCCCACCATACCCCTGATGTGGTGCTGCTAGATTTGAGTTTTCCTAAAACAGAGGAGGACGGTTTTTTGCTATTGCAGGAGATTGTGGAGCGATCGCCTCAACTCCCTGTAATTGTCTTCACAGGGCGAGATAGCCTGACCGATCGCTTGGCAGTTTCCCGGTTGGGCGCACGGCAATTTCTGCACAAGCCTGCCCCAACTGAACAGATTTTTCGAGCGATCGCCCAGATTCTGTCCAAACCCCCAAGATCAGAAGCCAAAGTATTGCTGGTTGACGATGATCCGGCAATGTTAGCAGTGCTATCAAGCCTGTTGGCTCCTTGGGGTTTAGAAATCACCACTTTGAGCGAACCTCAGCACTTTTGGAAGGTCTTGGTTGCCGTCTCACCCGATATTGTCTTGCTGGATCTGGAGATGCCGCAAGTGAGTGGACTAGAGTTATGTCAGGTGATGCGACAGGATGCTGAGTGGGAAGATTTGCCTATTCTGGTGGTGACGGCTCACACCGATGCTGAATCGCTTCAGCAAGCCTTTGCCGCTGGAGCCGATGACTTTATTACTAAACCTGTCCTGGGCCCAGAGATGGTGACACGGGTCTTGAGTCGGATCAAGCGCAGTCGTTCACATCACAGGATGGGAAATATTGACAGCAGCGGGGGGAATAAGGGATGAGTCTGTATCAACGATTCTTGCCCTATGGAGTGGCCATTGGGTCAACGGGAGTTGCTTTGTTCTTGAGCCTTTGGCTAAAAGAGTCAATTCATCAATCGATTGGCTCATTCTTTTACATGGCCATTGCCATTAGCACCTGGTATGGCGGCATGCGTCCTGGAATGGTTGTGATAGTTCTCTCAGTGCTGTCACTCGATTATTATTGGATTCCCCCGATTCATCAGCTGCAGATCTTAGGCTTTGAAGATATTCTCCGGCTCGTTCTTTTTGTGAGCGTGTCCCTAATTATCAACCTCTTGAGCGCTAATTTACAGAAGAGCCAACAGAAAATTGAATCTCTCAACCGGCAATTGATGGATGAGAACACCGATCGCCTGAAATTTGCCCTGAACGCAGCCCAGATGGGCCTGTGGAACTGGGACAGGGTAACCGGGAAAATTGACTGGTCGTCAGAGCACGAGCAGTTGTTTGGTCTATCTCCCGGCTCGTTTGATGGCAAATATGAAACCTTTGATGCCTGTCTCCACCCAGATGATCGAGAAGGGGTAAATCAGGCGATCGCCCGCTCTCTCCAGGAGCGCACTCCGTATCATCACGAGTATCGCATCGTTTGGGCAGATGGCAGCATGCACTGGGTGGAAGGAGACGGGCAAGCGTTTTACGACGAAAGCGGACAGCCCATCCGGATGTCAGGAACCGTGATGGCGATCGATGAGCGGAAGCAAGCTCAGCTCTTGCTACAACAGCAATTTGAGCAGCAACGCTTAGTTATGGAGATGACCCAGCGCATCCGACAATCGCTGAATTTGCAAAAGATCTTACAAACGACCGTCGATGAAGTGCGGCAGTTCTTGCAAGTCGATCGCGTAATTATTTTTCAATTTGCCCCTGGCTGGGGGGGAAGAGTGACCGTCGAGTCGGTTGTGGATCAAGCACTTGCCATCTTACCCTTTGCCATCTATGACCCCTGCATTGGCGAAACCTATGTTCAATCCTTCCAACAAGGCCGGGTGACGGCAAAAGCTGACATTTACAGTGCCGGTATTAGCCCCTGCCATGTCGAGTTTTTAGAACAATTCCAAATCAGGGCAAATCTGGTTGTGCCTATTTTGAAAAACAGCAAATTGTGGGGGCTGCTAGCAGCTCATCACTGTACGGCTCCTCGCCAGTGGCAAGATTCAGAAATAGATTTGCTGCGGCAGATTGCTTCCCAAGTGGGTATTGCGCTTCAGCAAGCCCAGCTGCTGGAACAGCTCCAGGCTGAACTGCTAGAGCGCAAGCAAGCCGAAGCCACATTGCAAGAAAAAGAATCTCTCCTACGGTTATTTGCCCAGTATGCCCCTGCTGGCATTGCCATGCTGGATCGGGACATGCGCTATATCATGGCCAGCCAACGATGGGTGGAAGATCATGACCTGGATTCGGTTGAGTCCTTGATTCATCGATCGCATTACGAAATCTTTCCCAACCTTCCAGAACGGTGGCGACAGACTCATCAACGGTGTTTGGCAGGGGCAATCGAGCAATGTGATGACGATGTGTTTGTGCGGGCAGACGGGACGCCCCAATGGATGTCCTGGGAAGTTCGTCCCTGGTATACAGCAACGGACAGCATTGGTGGAATTATTATTTTTGCGGTCAATACAACCCAGCGCAAACAAACTGAGATTACCTTACAGCAA
This sequence comes from Coleofasciculaceae cyanobacterium, assembly GCA_036703495.1. GTDB lineage: Bacteria > Cyanobacteriota > Cyanobacteriia > Elainellales > Elainellaceae > Drouetiella. The sequence goes on along the minus strand of DATNOY010000226.1, from coordinate 171 downwards.
CTCAATGCTGAATTAGAACAGCGGGTCACAGCGCGCACCCTAGAACTCACTGCTTTAAATAATCGCCTGCTGACGGCTCTGAAGGAAGAACAACAGGCAAAACAAGATGTGGAAGAGCTTTATAACACTGCTCCCTGTGGCTATCATTCCTTAGATAGCAACGGAACGATT
>DATNOY010000225.1:0-2420 GCA_036703495.1 Coleofasciculaceae cyanobacterium | reverse complement strand
TAATGCTTGATAAGCATCATCAACCACCTTTTCGATCTCTCTCAGCCATTGTTTTGATTTTCTGGGTAATTTCATATGCTTGTTTTCAGGCTTATGGTTAATCACTCTTTTCAAAACTTGTTATATTGTTTCATCGAAATTGTGTGGAGTTGCGTTTGTAATTACTGAACTAGGCATTCGCTGGCTTTCCGAAGTAGTACTGGCTCCAAAAGTTAGCAATATCCTCAACCATTGGTGCTGATTCTGGAATGAGTCCATTACCGTATCTGGGGTTGTACCGCTCCGTATAGTCTCTGGCAATCTGATAGCCCCAATCACTTGATTCAGCAGGACGCAGGATACCGTACAACGCTTTCTCAATCAGCAGAACATCTGTGCTTTGAATAATTCGTACAGATCCCCAGTTTTGATTTCTATATTGATTATTTACTTCTTTTACCTGTGATAAAAGATTTTGCAAGCGGTTCTCTTTTTCCTTTGTAGGTTCCGCTAAATACATTTCCATCTCGGAAACAGCTTCATTGATGAGATTTTTACAGTGTAGCCAGGTTCCTTCTTCAAGATGGTCGGGTTTCTCCTGACCCTGCAGTCTCTGCTGAGTTAATTGGGCTAGATGAAAGCAAAACTGCCCTGTTGCTTGTGAATCAGCACAGAGACTCTTGAGGCTGGTTAAGCGAGTGATTTTGAAATCCTTACCTTGGCGCAGCTCTTTAGCAATTTGAGCAAGTGTGGAAATCTTTTTCGATACAGTTGATGAAGCCATCTTGAGTAATCACCTCATTGATATTCAATGCCATTTTCTCCGGAGCGTTTTGTCGATACCAATGCCAATTATCAGCAATATTGTCGCGATCGAGGTTAAGTCAGGTCGCGCTGTTGCAGCATGGAAATCAACTTTCGTTTACGAGCATGGATTTGTAGGAGTGCTGTACGATACCGTTGCCATTCCTGCTGCTGCCCCAACTGATCACAGGCAGCCCGAACGCGACGCAGCCAGTTAACCGCATGATAGTAATATTGCGCTTTACCCTCATCCATAATGGATTCTGCACGGCGACGGGCATTTTCCATCACCCACTCTGGACGGTGGGCAATGGCTGCATCCATCACCGGATGAATAATGTCTGACTGGTAGGAACTGAGCTGAGTAACTGTGGCGATCGCATCATCAATCAAGCCTTCCTCTAAAAAAATGGCAGCCTGTGCCTGCGCATTCAGGCTACTGGTATCTTGCCTCAGGGTAGTCAGCAGTTCCTCTTTCAAGGAAGCCCAGCGCTGATCCGCCAACTCCTTCAGTTTCAGGTAATCCGGCAGGGAGGGTCGGAGTTGAAAGGCCTTTAATCTCGCCTGGAGAGCAGTCTCCTGATCCATTCCCTCGGCCAGCTCACTTGCCCAAACGGCTAATCGGTGGTGATTATAGCCGCCCAACGATAGCCCTTGCATGGCAATCTTGAGTGCTTGCTCCAGTTCTCCCTGCTCGCGGAGGGTTTGCGCCAAGGCCAACGCCTCTTCTGCTGAACTCATCTGCTGCTGTGCCTGGGCAATTGCCTCCTCCGTTCGTCCCAGCTTGACCAGCATTTGCAGATAGCGATCGGTCTGCCCTTCTGCTTCTGCAAGATAGAGATACTCTTGATGTCTGCCCTGCCGCTCTAGAATTTTGAGCCGAATTTGGGCAAGATCATCCGCAAAATCAGGGGCTTCGTCTTCCCAGGCACCCAATTCAGTAATATTTCCCTGTAAAACCTCCCGCAGGGGCGGATAGTCCCATCCCTGCTCCAGGGCGGTAAGACTCATCTCAAAGCTATCAACGCCATAATCGTCAACCTCTTTTTGCCAGTTCTTTAGCTCCTTCTGCCATTGCTGAGATTCGCTAGCTGTCAATTCAGCACTCAAGATGGCTTCAGTTAGAGCATCATCTAACTCTTCAAAAAACGTTCCACTTTCGCCGCTGGAGCCGTCCAGGTTCATCCAGTCCTGCACATAAGCCCGAACGATCGCACCCAAAATGACCAGCGCATTATTGCCGTCCCCCTGCTCAAGGAACTGGTCTGCTTTTTGGGTAATCTCGCGAATTTCATCCAGAGCAGGTTCATCATTCCACTGCTCTACATACCGATCGATAATGCGCTCAACCTGCCGCTCAATCGGTTTTGGATCAACGGTAGTACGACGAGGAGCCTTTTGCGATATTTGGGTGTTGGATGGGGTCAATAAGGCAATCTGAACCTCAACGGCATCCATCCATTCTGGCTGCTCATTGGCAAGATTTTGCACAATCGTTTGCAATTGCTCACGGTTAAGAGAAGCCAGCAATGTAGCTAGTTCAGGGCGCTGCTCAATGCGATCGGGCTGATGCAGGCAGGTTAAGAGGGCTGCAACGATGTGCTTACACCATCCTTCGTAATCATAGGGACAGGTAC
>DATNOY010000224.1:0-3023 GCA_036703495.1 Coleofasciculaceae cyanobacterium | reverse complement strand
TGGCTAAAGCCAGAATATTTTTTGCAAGCCTGGCAAAGTGGAGTTTGCAAAAAATATTCTGGACTGCGCGCCATTGAGAACAGCTATATCGCTCCCTATTATCCTGAAACCCCTGGGGCTGGCGTTGCCGATCTGCCCGATCGCTGATCTGAACCCAGCAAGGATGGAAAAATCCTTAGCTTCGGTTCAGCCACCCGCAACTGCACCCGTGTTCCCACTGCGAGATGAGTTTGCATCGCAGTCCTAGCATAGAGCTGTTTCCCAGAAGGTAGCCTCACACAATAGCGATATTCATGTCCGAGAAACTGTCTGTCTTGAATGATGGCAGGTGCATCCGCCTCCGGTTGCAGCATCAAGTGTTCGGGGCGGATCATCAAACAGCCGGTATCTAGATCGTCCGTATCTAAATCGTTTGCCTCAAAACGACCCATTTCAGTTTTCCAGGTATCTCCCTGACGGTAGGCTGGCAAAAAGTTAGCCTGGGTGACAAACTCAGCCACGAATTGAGAAGCAGGGGCATGATAAATAGCTTCTGGAACCCCGATCTGAGCAATTTTCCCTTGTTCCATCACGGCGATCTGATCGGAAATGGCCAATGCCTCCTCTTGATCGTGAGTCACCCAAATGGCGGAAGTTGCGGTCGCTTTCAGGATGGCTCGGATTTCTTGACGCAAATGCAGTCGGAGCTGCACATCCAGACTGCTGAGCGGTTCATCGAGCAGGATCAGCGGTGGGCGAGGAGCCAATGCCCGAGCCAAGGCGACTCGCTGCTGTTGTCCTCCAGATAACTCATGCGGATAGCGAGTTTCCATCCCTTCTAACCCCACCAAAGCGATCGCTGCAGCGCCGCGTTGCTGGACTAGCCGTCGCTCTAGCGATTGCAGCCCAAACTGGACGTTTTGGGCCACGGTGAGATGGGGAAAGAGGGCAAAATCCTGAAAGACGATGCCCAGCGATCGCTGTTCAGGCGGCACCCATAGCCCCGGCTTGACCATCGTTCGACCTGCGACGGCAATCCTGCCTGATTCGGGTTGCTCAAATCCGGCAATCAGCCGCAGTAGAGTCGTTTTGCCGCAGCCAGAGGGGCCCAGCACCCCCAGCAGATCGCCTTGCACCAGGCTGAGGGTGACGTCTTTGACTGCAGGCATCGCATTGTTGGCAAACTGCTTGGTGACCTGCTGGAGTTCTAAAATAGGTGGCTGAGTCATGGGGAGGGGTCGGTCAATCATGAGTTCTGATAGCGTTCCTGAGACAGCACCACTAAGGTTGAGCTGATGCAAACGAATAGCATCGCCAGCGATCCGGCGGCAGCATCGGCAAATGCAGCATTTTCTGTGGCTTTCCAGATCTGGACTGCCAGTGTTTCAAAGCCAATCGGAGCTAGAAGTAAGGTAGCTGGGAGTTCTTTGATAGCGGTGAGTAAAATCAAGAGAATCGCACTTAACAATCCCGGACGCACCAGCGGTAAGGTGACTTGATGCAGCACTTGCCAGGGCGTTCTGCCCAAGCTGCGAGCTGATTCTTCGACATGGGGATTAACCTGGAGTAAGGAACTGCGCAGGACGCCCACAGCCTGGGGTAAAAACAATACCAGGTATGCGAATACCAGCATGGGCAAGGTTTGGTACAGCCAGGGGAGATAGTTGGCACCGAAAAAAACCAGCGATAGCGCCACCACAATTCCGGGCAAACCAAACCCCAGGTAAGATCCCCGTTCGATTGCTGTGGTGATGCGTCCGGGAAACCGAACCGACAAAATGGCAATGGGCAGCGCCAGCACGGTAGCGGTCAAAGCGGCCAATCCTGCCCCTCCAACGGAGTTAACCGCAGCTTGCAGGACTGCCTGCCCAGGAGGGTTGCCCGCGATCGCCCAGCCGCGCAGCAGCCAGAAAAGCGTTACGCCCACCGGCAACACGACGCCTAAACTGACCAGCAGGGTACAAAACCCTAACGCCGGGAGCTGCCAAATTCCTAGCGGTATCAGTTGTGGCGGTTTGCTGTAGGCGGAGCCTTGACTGTAGTAGGCGGCCCGCGATCGCATCCGATATTCTAGCCCCAAAATTAACAGTACCAAACCTGCCAATACCAACGCCAGCGCCGCTGCCGAGTGACGGTCAAAGCTAGATTTATACTGCAAGAAAATCACTCGCGTAAACGAGTCGAACCGCATCAGCGAAGGCGTGCCAAAGTCTCGCAGGGCATAGAGGGCTACCAATAATCCACCGGCAACCAGAGATGGACGTAACTGGGGCAGCGTTACCCTAAAAAAGGTAGCGCGGGCGCTGTAGCCTAAACTGCGAGCGGATTCCTCTAGAGCCGGATTCATCCCCTGCAAGCCGGCCCTGACGCTGATCAGCAGGTAAGGATAGGTAAACAAAGTGAGCGCCAGAAGGGTGCCTGGCCAGCCATAAATAGAAGGCAACTCCTGTACCCCAAAGGGTTGGAGCAGCAATTGCAGCCAGCTTCCCTTAGTGCCAAAGCTGGCAATGAGTGCAAAACTGCCCACATAGCTGGGAACGGCAAGGGGCAAGGTGGTACTAATCAGCCAGAACTTCCGCCCTGGTAAATCCGTTCGCAGTGTCAGAAAGGCAAGCGGCACGGCAATCAAGGCGGAACATAGGGTAACGGCGATCGCCATCCCCGCACTGTTGCCCAAAACCGCTAATGTGCGAGGGTGGAATAACAACGTCCAGAGTTGCTCTCCACCGACGCCTGTAGTTCGGATAACCAAGTAAATCAGCGGTAGGGCAATGGCAATCCCTGTCACCCCAGCCGGGATGAATAGAAACCAAGGGGGCAGCGGGCGATGAGGCTTTCCCTTGCCTGGGTTACTGTTGCAACTACTATTGCGGGTACTATTGCGGATGCTTCTATAGGTACGATTGTGTTTCTCCCTGTGAGCGTCGCGCTGCCACCCTGAAATTGCCCGGTGCAAATTCTTAGAGAACTTCATTCTCTAGATGACTCCGGTCGATTGCAGTAACTTGAGAGTGGTATCCAGATCACTAAGGTTACTCAAATCA
>DATNOY010000223.1:0-6044 GCA_036703495.1 Coleofasciculaceae cyanobacterium | reverse complement strand
ACGTTGGACAGGTGACGTGCCAGATCCACGACAATACCGCTGCCCGTACCATCGCCCAGTGCAAAACAGCACAGCACCATTGAAGGCAATTTGGTCTGATCAATGCTTTTGGCAAAGTCATCCAACTCTTTCTCCAGGGGGCGATCGCCATCGTAGTACGCCTTACCGTAGATAGCTTTAGCGATGGCCCGAGGGAAATACTCGCCTGCCTTGGGAATCTCAACGTTGTCGGGTAGCCAGGGTTCGTAGTTGGGGTTCCAGTAGTAGCGGGGATACTCCAGCTTCAAAAATTCCCGATAGCGGCGCAGAGAGGTAAACAGCTCATCGCGGGTGGGAACTTCCAGCGGGGCAAAGCGGATTTGGGCGCGGCTAGAGGGAATGCCTCGCTCTTCCAGCCGCTTCAGGAAACCCTCAGCATAGTCTTTAGCTTGGAACATGTCCTGTTCGCCAATATCGACGAGCAGCGCGGTGAAGCGGGCACGCGGATCTTCGAGCTGATCTTCTAAATCGCCTTGGCGCAACATGGCATCCAGCATGTTCGCACCCGTTTTACCAATGCCTAAGAAGTGGATGCAATGGGGCGACTGAGAACCAGACGCACTGTGATACATGGATTTTGACATTTGGTCGGATTCCTCTGGATGTAGATTTTGGTGTCGATTGCAGAACTCAAACAAAACTCAAACAAAACTCAACAAGTGGGGTAATAACCCTTGTCTTCAGTCAAAAATCCCAAATCTTTGAGGATATGCGCGGCTGAAGTGGCACGCTCGTCTGCAACATAAATTTTGTAATCTTCGACAAATTGACCAGGCTGGCGATCGATTACCCCCTCTTCAATCAGCTCCACCCCTTTTTCAAGATTTGCGCGGCTCAAGCTGGCAACCCAGAGCGGAGACTTGATGTGAATTTTTTCGTCATCGACTCCGGTGATGTGAAGGATCTTGTTCCCTGCTACGGTTGGAACATCAGCCCCATTGCCGTATCTCTGACTGACTACAGACCAATCGAGTGGCATTAAAATTTGCCTCCTTTACGCTTTGACAACTTCCTCAAGCTTTTGCCTTAAGCCCTCTAAATCTTCCCCCCGAATAGCGCTGTAGGGAACCACGACCCAACAGGCACAGCCCCACAGACATTCACCCGCCATGCCTTCAAACCGGATGGCTGGTTCCGATAGCATCACACCCAACTCCAACAGCCAGGAATGCTGCAACAGCTTTTCGTCCCAGGTCTGCTCGTCATAGGTGAGACGGGCATCATAGAAAACATCTAGATTCGTCTTGCGGGCACCCGGAACAACAAACTGCACATGGGTTTCGCCTGTGCTAGGAAACTGCGTGACTTCAGGCTCCAGAATAGGCGCGAAGGATGTATTCATCTTGCTGACCAAATCTGCCAGCTTGGCATCTAGATCCTCGCTCTTGGGAGCCGATACTCGGATTTCAAAGAAGTCTGGATTGAAGGTGCCCGCCATGATGCCGAGTTGACTGGGCAAATCATCTACCGCCGCTTCAAAGCTGGTGAAGCCAAACATATGAGCCCAGCGATCGCCATATTGGCTGCGGGCCGCCATGTGCTGCGAAGGAGGCGCACCGACCCAGTTCAGCAGTCGCATCGTTTCGTAGATATCTAACCCTTGATTACGGGTCATGAAAGAAGCGAGTTCGCTATCCACTTTTTGATGCGTAGCGGTTAGATCCTGGGTAGTTTGCCAGACGGGCTTCTGAGGAACCATCAGGAAACCGGCCGTAAACGGATTACGATACAGATCGCCCCAAACCTGAACCACACCCTGGTTTTTGTCCTGATCTAACATGCAGTCCAGTTCATTGATCGTGGGGAAGAGGCTTCCATCCCGGTGATAGGACGGATCGCCCTCACAAGGGGCAATACCAATGCCCAAGACCAAGGCTCTGCGACCAAATTTGACATTTGACAGATGTCGAGCCAAATCAACCACAATACCGCTGCCAGTACCGCCACCTAGACCAAATACGACACAGACAATCGACTGACAGGTAGCAGCATCGACACTCTTGGCAAACATCTCTAGCTCTTGATCCAGCAACCGCTCGCCTTCGTAATAGGCCTTGCCGTAAATAGCTTTAGCGATCGCCCGGGGGAAATGCTCTCCTGCTTCAGGAATGGCGATCGTATCAGGTAGCCAGGGTTCGTAGTTAGGATTCCAATAATATCGGGGATACTCCAGTTTAAGATACTCCCGATATCGTCGCAGAGAACCAAACAGCTCATCACGGCTAGGAACTTCCAGTGCTAAGGTTCTTACCTGAGCGCGATCGCTGGGCAATTTTTTAGCCACTTCTGCCACCTGGACTAAATCCTGATCGCCAATGTCTACAGCTAGTGCTGTAAACCGCTTGCGATCGTCTGCCAAAAAGTCATCTGGAGCCTGCTGAATCATCTGAGTAATGAAGTCGGCTCCGGCTTTACCCACGCCCACCACATGCACCGCAGAGGGCATCGGATTGCTGTCTTTAATCCGGTGAACGCCTCCCCGTTTCAGCGCTTCCAGTCGTTTCTTAATTCGCAGCGCTTCCTGCTGGTCAACCATAACTGAGTTTCCCCTCTAGAGTGATACTTTGCCGCAGTTGAAGATGCTTAAATAGGCAAACACAATTTGCCCCTAATTCGCTAGGAGGATTAGAATTGGGAATCTAGGGGCAAATGCAGACGCGAACTAAGCGTTAACAGAAACGGGAACTGTGGCAGGTGGAGCCTTTTCCACCGGAGCCGTTGTAATTTTCTGAGTGGGCAGTCCTTCAATTGGGCATTCTTCAGTGCCGACCGTTGGACGGGTCAGCGTCTCCACTTTTTCCTTCACTTTCTTAGGATCAAGCACCCAATCGCGATAGAACTGGTAGGGGCATTCTGCCATGCCTTCGGAGCCGTCCCCTGAATTCAGCATGCCGGTGTAGCCGCGATGCAACAGCTTGAACAGATGATTTTGAGACTGAGAGTTCTTGCGGAAGTCGCGAATAGCAAACTTAGAGAGTGCAGCGTACTGAATGCCCATCTCTTCTTCACCGCACTCGCCCAAGGTGCGACCATCAAAACCGACTACAGCAGAGTGACCAAAGTAGCTGTAAACTCCGTCAAATCCAGCAGCATTGGCAACTGCCACATAGACGTTATTCATCCAGGCCATCGCCTTAGAAACCATGATCTGCTGATCTTTGGCAGGATACATGTATCCCTGGCAGCGAACAATGAGTTCTGCGCCTCTCATGGCACAATCTCGCCAAATTTCGGGATAGTTGCCATCGTCGCAAATGATCAAGCTGATCTTTAGCCCCTTCGGCCCTTCCGAGACGTAGGTGCAGTTGCCTGGATACCAGCCCTCGATCGGCGTCCAGGGCATGATCTTGCGATACTTCTGAACAATCTCACCGCGATCGTTCATCAAGATCAGCGTGTTGTAAGGCACTTTGTTGGGGTGATCTTCATGCCGTTCTCCCGTCAATGAAAAGACGCCCCAAACCTTATTTTTGATGCAGGCCTGAGCAAAAATTTCAGTCTCTGCACCAGGAATGGTTGCTGCCGTTTCCATCATCTCTTTGGCATCGTACATGATGCCATGGGTAGAATATTCTGGGAAAATCACTAGATCCATCCCAGGCAATCCTAGCTTCATCCCATCAATCATCGTGGAGATCTTTTTACAGTTCTCAATCACTTCTTCCTTGGTGTGCAGACGCGGCATTTTGTAGTTAACAACCGCAACTCCAACTGCGTCTTCACTCGAAGAAATATCGCCATGGTAAGACATTATTATTGACCTCCAATCAATTTTACGTGCTAAGACATCAATCTGTGACCAATAAGCCAACAGAAGCCGACGGTTGGCTAGAAATTGCTATCCGTCCCAACCTCATGACTCTGGTCTATCTCAGTTCTTAATCGCGTTCCACTAGCCGAAACTTTGAATTTTTTCCGTTGCCCTACCTGGAGCAGAAAAACTATTACCTCGGCAATATTTGAGAGTACCTAAACCTCAGGGGTTTCATTGTGGGAGGCGCGAAGCGCGCCTCCCACAATGAAACCTGTTAGATTGCCGAGGTAATAAGAATTAGGGAACCTGTGTTGAAATCTGCTAAAACAGTTGCCGGCCTGTACAAAATTAAAGCGATCGGATCCGGACATATCCTGCCAGCCTATAGATCTAGCTAGCCAACCTTAAAGGTTTCCTTGAACCTCTATGCTTGAGCGGTTTCAACCATCCAGCCCATCTGTTTCAAAAGGCTTTTGAGTGCATGGATGCATCATAGAGAATCGAAAAAATATAGTTTGTATCTTGTCTTACACTAAATAGTTAATCTCTTAACTATTTAGCTCTTAATAATGTTGCGCCCGGATTTGCAGGGGTTGGGTATGGCTCAGCCTCTGACGCTACTTGACCCCTGACTCTGTATCCTGCTCTGGTCTCGGCCCTTCAAACAGCTTCAGGACATCCATCACGAGTTCAACTAGCTGTTTGCGTTCAACCTCGTCTAGCGTGTCCATCAATTTCAGCATCTGGTACTGACCGGGTGGCGCAATCCAGTCTAGAAACTGTTGTCCCTTCAGGGTCAGCTTCACCCTCAATGCCCGCCGATCAGAGGGATGATCATCCCGCTCCACGTATTCTTCTTGCTCCAGTCCATCTAACAACCCCGTCATAGCTGCCCGAGAAACCCCACAATGTTTTGCCAAAGAGGATGGACTGGCGCACAGCTCCGGTTCGTTGCTGAGGTACATCAGAACCGCCAGCTTGCTCTGGGAAATGCCTAATTTTGCAGAGTGCTCGTCGGTGATGCGCAACACCATCCTGGCCAGTCGCGTCATCATCGACATGGTGTATAGTGCGCCTGCCTGCTGGGGAGAATGCACGATCGCCTGAGTTATTTCTGTAACGAGCTGACCTAAAGTTTCTATTCGTTCCCGCTGCTCTGGTGGCAGGGGGCTTGGCTGCTCTGACTGGAGCGATCGCTCTAGTTGGCGAACTTTTTCGCGCTCCTGCATAGCGCTGATTTGCAGAGAGGCTGTCGCTTGCTGATGCTGGGCCAGCTCTAGTTCTAGCTTCTGACTCACTTGCAGCATTTTGATCAAGGTAGAAAAGGCTCTTAAAGCTGTCACCACTGTAAGAAACAGCTTTTGGGACGTTAACTCAGTTTTAGTTTTGTAGTCATCAATCCCGTAATGGATAGCCACCACATTTTCGGGAGCTTGCCCTGGTTGACCCGTTCGCAAGATGATTCTGACCAGCGGATTACCTAGCTCCTCGCGAATATATTGCACCACTTGCAAGCCTGCATTCTCGGTTTCCATGACCACATCTAGAAAAATGATGGCCGTGTCAGGATGCAGTTGAATCAGCTGTTTTGCCTCTTCAGCAGAGTAGGCGCTGATAAAAGTGAGTGACTTTCCCTCAAGCATGAAGTCGGACAAGGCCAGTTTCGTGACTTCATGAACCACATCATCATCATCGACAATCAGGATTTTCCAACTTGGGCTAGATCCAGGTTCTGAAGTAGAAGGGATCTCTTCATCCTCTTGAGCAAAGATGAGTTCGTCACTTTCAGAGGCAACAGGATTAAACAGAGACTCTTGTGTATCTTTCAAAGTAAATGATTCCTTACTCGGACTAGTTCACGCTTACAGGTTCAACAATTTAATTACAAACTTTGTTCCCATACCCGGTTGGCTTTCGCACCGAATTGTGCCACCGAGTTTTTGAGACACTAAGTTGTAAACGATGTGCAATCCCAAACCACTCCCGCCTTGCCCTCGTCTTGTTGTAAAGAAAGGCTCAAAGATTTTGCTTAAGTTTTCCAAAGGAATTCCTTGACCATCATCCGCATATTCCAAGATAATCCAGTTTCCTGTCTGTCTAAAACTTAAGCTGATGTGCCCCGGTTGATCTGGCTGATAGGCATGAAGCAGGGAGTTCATCACTAGGTTGGTCACAATTTGAGAAAATGTACCGGGATAGCTGTTCAACGTTAGATCTGGATCGCCCTCTACTGCCACTGTATGCTTTGTCA
>DATNOY010000222.1:0-8035 GCA_036703495.1 Coleofasciculaceae cyanobacterium | reverse complement strand
AAACTCCAGTAGAGAAATAGGGAGTAAAAAAATAGAGAGAGTGCCTTGCGGCGTGCTCTCTCTAGACTAGATATCCCTATTCAACAAAAAACGACGTAGAGGTAATCTACCTGAACGCCACCACTATAGGAATTGGACTGTAGGGATTGGATATGAGTGATACAGACATTGAAGCTCTGAGAGTTTAGTACCGGCGCTCGTCACCACCACGACGTCCACCGCCACCACCATAGCTATTGCCACCGCCACCCCAGCCGCCGCCAGAGGAACGAGGACGCTCTTCACGAGGCTTCGCTTTGTTGACGCGCAAGTCGCGACCCATCCATTCTGCACCGTCCAGTGCTTCAATTGCGGCCGCTTCTTCAGCGTCAGATGACATTTCAACAAAGCCAAACCCACGCATCCGCCCCGTTTCGCGATCGACGGGTAGCTGCACTCGCTTTACCGTACCATATTCGGCAAAAATAGCCGTAATATCCTCTTCTGCAACCTGGTAGGACAGGTTGCCCACATAGATTGACATGGATGATCCTCCAGATCATGAAATGTAGAGATCGAGATTCGGAGAAACGCCCAGTCCTTGCAAAAAACCCGCAGAGACAACACTGAATCAACCGAAATGAAACTCGCCACTACTGTAACATCCACTAGTGTAATCTAACAAGTTTGTCCCTGCACAAGAGACGGTAGGCTTCTTTGGGGCTTTTATCGACCCACCAAAATGACGATCGATCGATCGCCTACCTTCACCTTGGATTGATCCTTGAGCACGGGTTCTTTTCCCAGTTCCCAGATATCTTTGGGCGGTTGTAGGTAAGTGTTGACAAACACATGCCATTTCATGCCGGCAGGCAGCTGAGGCAATTCAAACATATGGGTTTTCCAATGCACATTCATGGCTACGTAAACAAAGTCATCCCCAACATTGCCGCTTCTAGCATGTTTGCCGCACAACATAAACGCTAACGTGCGGCAATAATTTGACCAATCGGCATTCCATGCTTTGACGCCATGCCAGGTAATGTCGGCATAGCCGCTAGACATGTAGTCTTGGTTGCGAAAATACTCTCGATTCCGCAGGACGGGGTGAGCTTTTCGGAAAGCGATGCAACGCTGGACAAAGCGAAAAAAGTCAGCATTGGTTTGAAGCAGCGTCCAGTCTAGCCAGTTGATTGCCGAGTCGTGGCAGTAGGTATTGTTGTTGCCGGATTGAGAGCGACCCATCTCATCGCCCATCAGCAGCATAGGAATCCCTTGACTAAACATGAGAATGGCGATCGCATTGCGCATCTGCCGCCAGCGCAGCGCCAGAATAGCGGGGTTATCCGTTTTCCCCTCGACCCCGCAGTTCCAGCTCTCGTTATCGTTCGCCCCATCTCGGTTGTCTTCACCGTTGTCTTCGTTGTGCTTATCGTTGTAAGACACCCAATCCATTAGCGTAAAGCCATCATGCGCCGTGATGAAGTTAACGGAACTATCGACGGTGCGATTGGCTTTGGCGTACATATCGGGCGAACCTTGCAGCCGTTGAGCGACTTCAGTGACTAAGCCATCGCCTTTGAGAAATTTGCGAATCGCATCTCTGTATTTGCCATTCCACTCGCCCCAGCGATCGTAGTCTGGGAAAGAACCTACTTGATACAGCCCCCCCGCATCCCAGGCTTCAGCAATTAGCTTACACTTGGCCAGAATGGGGTCAAACGCTAGGTTTTCCAGCAGGGGTGGATTGGCCAGCGGCACCCCCTGAGGATCACGGCCCAGAATTGATGCTAGGTCAAACCGGAAGCCATCAATATGGTATTCCGACGCCCAGTAGCGCAAACAGTCCAGCACAAATACCCTAACCACCGGATGATTGCAATTGAGCGTGTTGCCGCAGCCGCTGAAGTTATAGTAGTAGCCTTCTGGCGTCAGCATGTAGTAGGTTTTGTTGTCTAAGCCTCGAAAAGAGATAGTGGGTCCGGCTTCATTGCCTTCTGCTGTGTGGTTAAACACCACATCTAAAATCACTTCAATGCCGTTCCGATGCAGTTCTTTAATTAAGGTTTTCAGCTCATTTTGCTGCTTTCCATCTTTACCAGAAGCCGCATAGCCCGCTTTGGGCGCATAAAAGCCAACGGTGTTATATCCCCAGTAGTTAAACAGTCGCTCGCCCGTTACCGGGTTGTGCCGAGGGTTGTCCATCTCGTCGAACTCGAAGATGGGCATCAGCTCTACACAGTTAATGCCTAGCTCCTTGAGGTAGGGAATCTTCTCCTGCAATCCAGCAAAGGTTCCCAAATGTTCGGGTTTAACACCTGATGAAGGGTGGCGAGTAAAGCCTCGCACATGCATTTCGTAAATGATCAGATCTTCTTCAGGAATTTCTAAGGGGCGATCGCCCTCCCAATTAAAATCACTACTCCCGACTTGCGCTCGATAGGGGTAGATCTCATTATCTGGTAGCGGAGTACCCCAAACTTTGCGACCGCCAATGCTTTTGGCGTATGGATCGAGCAGGATAGTGCTGGGATCAAATCGGTGTCCTTCCTGAGGATTATAAGGTCCATCAACCCGGTAGCCATACTCCAAATCTTCAGGATCTAAATCTTGAACAATCATGCTGACCACATTGCCTAAGCGAAACTCCTGTAGAAAAGGAATCTCTGCAAAAGGCTCAAGTGCCCCTTTTTTGAATAGCACTAAGGTGGCTGTGGTGGCATGGCTAGAATAGATGGAAAAGTTGATTCCGCCCAAGACAAGCGTTGCCCCAAATGGGAAAGGCACCCCACGCCGGAGTTGAAACCCGCCATAGGTATACGAGTGATGAAGACGGGTATGAGCAGGCTGAATGGAAGGTTGGTTCACCGTTAAACTTGGGGATGAGTGTGGAGAAAACTGGCTACGAGTTAAGCATAGGTCAGCAGGGCTAAGTCTAAGTCGCTCCCAATCAAGAGGGGCGGCCAGCACTTACTGAAGAATTATTGACTAATTCGCTTAAAAGTCTTTAATCATAATGATTCTAGAGACATCCCTGTTTTTTGTCAGCTTCGTTTTGGGCCAAGTCAGAATTCCATGGTTTTTGAGGCGGATCGCTGGAGACAAAATTGTGGCTAAGTCAGTCTGCCTGCGGAAGGGCGATCGTAGGCTATGATTTTCTAAATAAATTCTTAAGCAAATCTGCCTATGGGCATTGAGGGTCTGGGTTTGATTCCCAATAGACTCTTGAGCCCAAGTGGATTGGACCTCTTGCACGTTAGGTTGGGCGGAGGGGTAGTGCTTGCCAAACCTCATCCTAAAAATCTAATTTGCAAGAACTTTATTGTATGAAGGATTGGCATGAATCAAGAACAACGTGGCGTGGTGGTTTGGTTTACAGGGCTGAGTGGTGCAGGCAAAACAACGATCCGCATGGAAGTGGAGCAGCAGCTCCGCGCTCAGAGCTATAAAGTTGAAGTCCTCGATGGCGATATTGTCCGCCAGAATTTAACGAAAGGACTAGGCTTCAGTAAAGAAGATCGAGATGAGAATATTCGTCGGATTGGGTTTGTTGCCCATCTGTTGAGTCGCAACGGAGTGATTGTTTTGGTTTCAGCCATTTCTCCTTATCGCGCCATTCGGGACGAGGTTCGCAGCAAAATTAGTGATTTTGTTGAAGTGTATGTGAATGCGCCACTGGCAGTTTGTGAACAGCGAGACGTAAAGGGACTATACAAGAAAGCCCGTGCAGGTGAAATCAAGCAGTTTACCGGAATTGATGATCCTTATGAACCTCCTCTGCAGCCGGAAGTAGAGTGCAGAACAGATCAGGAAACTCTAACGGAAAGCGCTATCAAAGTGATGAGTATACTGCAGAATTTGGGATACGTTGCTGCCACTACAGTACACAACGTCTAAGGTTACCTGTAGGGATACTGCCTGCAGTGTCCCTACGGAATTCATTGGACAACCTAATTGCCCGTTAGGGATTGGGATGGAGATTTTAGAACTTTACTGCCCGTAATGCTCTGCAGATAAATACTGCCTACCGTCCCTAAAAACGCGAGATAAGCGATCGCCTGCACCAGATAAAGCCGCTGGGTATAGCCAAATAAAGCTTTTAGCAAGACACCAGGGAATTGGCGATCGGGTAACACTTCGCTTAAATCCCAGACTTGGGCTCCTAAAATGCAAGACGCCCCTCCTGAACAAAGAGGTGCGTACTGGGGATCAACCTGAGCCAGCGCACTGATTGCGCCATTAAAATGGCGGAGCGCTCCCACCACCAATCCAGAGACGATCAATAGCAGCAGCACGCCCATCACCTGAAAGAACTGGCGCAGATTGATTTTGACACCGAGCTGAAAGAGTAAGAAGCCGATGACCGTTGCGCCGATCAGTCCAGCGATCGCGCCAGCAACTGGCATCCAGCCCTGCTGAAACTGCGCTGAAATAAACACAACCGTTTCAAACCCTTCTCGCAATACAGCAATTAGAATCAGCCCAAATACACCCCAACCAGCTGAGCGTCCCTGCTGCAGCGCTGAAGACACTGCCCCTTCCACTTCGCCTTTAAGAGAGCGAGCTTGCCGCGTCATCCAGACCAGCATCCAACTGAGCAGGACGATCGCCACTACGCCAAACACTCCCTCCAGCAGCGGTTTAATCACAGGAGCATAGGGTTGTTCAGAATGATCTAGCGCCAGCATCGTTCCTTCGAACAAGATGCCGACCAGAAAACTAGCGGCTATCCCGATCGCGATTCCGGCATAGACCCAGGCATTTAGCCGATCTTGCCCCGCTTTTTTGAGATAAGCCAAGACGATCCCTACGACTAGAGCCGCCTCCACCCCTTCTCGTAGGGTAATGAAAAATGTAGGTAAAGCCGCAGTAATGTCCATCAGAATCCAGTTGTGGGGTTTAAGCTAAAGGTTCTCTTCAAAGCTTAAACCCTTCACCTTGTTTCTATGCAGGCTGGCTCAACGCGTCCGATAAGTAGTCTGCGGCGGCTTCCACCAGCGCAATGGCATTCTCATACATCATGCGGGTGGGACCCAACATACCAACGCTGCCTACAGGAACATTGCCCCGTTGATAGGTTGCAGAAACTAAAGCGCAAGTTTTCATCGGTTCTAGAGGATTTTCAGCACCAATGCGGATGGTGACGCGTTTGCCAAGATTCTCTGATTCAGCAGGCTCAAAGATTAAGGACCAGAGCTGGTCTTGCTCCGACTCTAAAAGCTGCATGATAGTTTGTACATGCTGAAGCTCGGAAAATTCGGGTTGGCGACGCAAAACTTCTGCCACACCGCTGATCAAAATTTGGGTGGAGATGGCCACACGGTTCCGGCGTTTGAGTTCTACTAACGAGGTGCGGATCAGGTCAGCGTAGCGATCGAACTCCCGGCCGATCTCGCTCCAATCCAATGTGGAAAGCTGGCTGAGAGATTGTCCTCGCAGCTGGCTATTGAGAAAGTTTGAGAGGATTTGCAGTTCCCGATCGAGCTGTTCTGGGTCAGGCTTGCTGTCGTCTCGCAACTCAGGCAAATTGACTAAGGTGGATTGAGTGGCATAAGAATCCAATACCACAATCAGCATGACTCGCCCTGGATCAACCTGCACCAGCTGGAGATGGCGAATATGTGCTGCATTAGTTTGCGGCATAGTAACGAGGGCAATATAGCCGCTGAGCGTAGACAGGATATGCGCCGCTTCTCGTAGCAAAACCTCTAAGCCATTTTCTTCCCAGTTAAGCTGTTCGGACAAAAGCTGATCGGCTTGGCGGGCGATCGCATCTGAAGGCGTGACCAACCTATCTACATACAGCCGATAGCCAAAATCTGAAGGGACTCGCCCCGCCGAGGTGTGCGGCTGGTAGAGTAACCCTGCTTTTTCTAGGTAGCCCATCGCATTGCGAATGGTTGCCGGACTGACTCTAGGATTAAATTCTTCTACGAGCGCTTCGGAGCCAACAGGGCGAGCCGTAGCGATGTATTGGCGCACCGTTGCCCCAAGCACTTGTTGCTGACGAGAATTGAGCTTCACTTGCATGGATGTTCAAGGGTGAGGAACGTAAAACTAAAGCAAAACGGTGTTAAACACCTAGGGCAAAAAGCATCCCCTACACAGCGGCAAGCTTGAGGAAAATTGAGCCCAGCGATCGCAGATCCCCGGCTCTGGTTCGCCAAGGTTCTGGAAGCAGCAGCACCCCTGCCATAGAACCGCTCAATAGCGGGGAATGGTTGGATCAACAGTTGCCGCGTAAGCTTCAATGCCCCCTGATATATTTCTGACACGGGTAAAGCCCTGCTGATGTAGCCAACTGCACATTTGGGCAGACCGCATCCCGTGATGGCACAGAACTAAGGTTTCGGCGTCTGAGTCGAAGCGACTATGAATATTCTCTGCCCAATCAGAAAACTGGCTAAGCGGCAAATTAACAAACCCCTCTAGATGAGCGATCGCCACTTCTTCCGGTTCACGCACGTCAATCAATTGCAGGCTAGGTTCTGCGATGCGACTGGCTAGCTCTTCAACGCTAATTTGGGGATCTAAAGGAGACTGATTAGACATTCGTTTGGCAATAGGTTCTATAATTCTCAACTTTGCTGAGCACGGGATTTAATCCAGGTGCCTAAACAAAATTGATTTAAGGGGTAGAGTTTTTAACTAAGACAAGCATTTTCATATATTTTTCAAGTTACCTGAATTTTTGTAGAGATAGCAAGAGGGAAAGGCGGCGGCTGAGCTTAAACGCACATACAGGTTCTGATGTCAACGGCAAAAGCATGTGAAAGCCTTTCCTTTTTCACCCTTTAGATAGATCCAATTGGGTGAAGTGCGGTTGTCAGTCTATGGCTCACCATTGACAATAGGCGAAGTAGAGTGGGGATCCTGAAGATGTGGCAAAAGCTAATTCAAGCGGCAGCAATTACCTCTGTCCTCTATTTCGTGGTTGGCATGAGCAAATCTCCTATGGCTCAACCTACTCTCCAGTTTAGCTTTTCTGACATTGGGCAGAAAACTTTGATAGTCAAGTAAGCCTTGGGGCTTAGCAGCGCCCTACCCAGGGTTCCAGTTCAGGGCTCAGTGTGGCGCATCAGATGACTGAGACTCATTAACTGAGACTTAATTAACTGGGACTCATGCTGAGTTGGTCTCTCAAGACCCTTGAGGCACCCCGTTCTCCGCTACACTGAAGGCTGTCGTCATTGGCGCTTGAGCCATCGCCTTTTTCTATGACATTTGCTAGCGATCCCTCGCTTCACTCCAGAATTGGTGTTGCTGTCATCGGGACAGGGTTTGGTCAAAAAATTCATATCCCTGGGCTGCAAGCCCACGCTCGGACGCAGGTGGTTGCCGTCTATCATCGGGATTTGGAGAAGGCTAGAGCGATCGCCGATCGGTATGACATTGCCCATGCCTGCCAAACGGTTGAAGAAATCGTTGCCTTACCCGAGGTGGAAGCAGTCAGCATTTCTACGCCGCCTTTTCTGCACCATGAGATGGCTAAAGCCGTGCTAGCCGCAGGCAAACATTTGCTCTTAGAAAAGCCGACCGCCCTTAATGTGTCCGAAGCCTTAAGCCTCTATGGGTTGGCCCAATCTCAATCCTTGAGCACAACGCTGGATTTTGAGTTTCGCTTTGTACCGGCATGGCAACGGTTCGCAGAGCTGCTAGCGGAAGGCTATGTCGGACAAAAGCGCTTGATTAAGGTGGACTGGCTCGTCTCTAGCCGCGCCGATGCCCAGAAGCCCTGGAACTGGTACGCCCGTGAAGAGCAAGGGGGCGGGGCACTAGGGGCGATCGGCTCACACTTATTTGACTACATGTCCTGGCTGTTTGGCCCTATCCACCAGCTCTGCGGTCGGCTCAGTACCACAATTGCGACACGCCCTGATCCGGTGACAGGAGAGCACAAAGCGGTTGATGCCGATGATACCTGCACGCTGCTGCTAGAACTGGCAGATGGGACTCCCTGTCAGGCAGCATTAAGCGCTGTGACGTACCAGGGTAGAGGGCATTGGATAGAAGTCTATGGCGATCGCGGCACGCTGGTTTTAGGCAGCGACCATCC
>DATNOY010000221.1:0-2025 GCA_036703495.1 Coleofasciculaceae cyanobacterium | reverse complement strand
TTGGGGATCAGTTGAACATTGATGATCCTTACTCTAGCGTTGTCACCATTGATGATATTCAGCAGGAGAATAACAATCGCTCCTGGGTGGTGGAAGGTAAGGCCAACGGTGCGCCATTTGTGGTGCGAATTCGGGCGAATGATGGGTCTGTGCAAGATTTTCAGCTGCACTAAGAACCTGCCCTTAGCCTTCAAGATCGCGCACTCTATGGGTTGCTCTATGGGTTGTGGAGGGGCAAATCCTGCAAGCTTCCTATAGAAAACCCACCGTAGAAAAAGCACTCTAGAAAAGCTTTGTTTTGGAGAAGTGGCGATCGCCCTGGGGGCACTGCTTTTCAAGATCAAGGCTTTTTTTGATGGCGAGAATGCCGTACCGGCTGTCGAACCGTCTCGCGCTAGAGT
The DNA here is from genome assembly GCA_036703495.1 of Coleofasciculaceae cyanobacterium. Taxonomy (GTDB): domain Bacteria; phylum Cyanobacteriota; class Cyanobacteriia; order Elainellales; family Elainellaceae; genus Drouetiella. The sequence goes on along the minus strand of DATNOY010000221.1, from coordinate 1,624 downwards.
AGGAGTAAAATGCAAGATCAGCCTAATTTATGAAGGGATAGGGCGATGAGCTGGACTCAAATAATCAAATTTGCCCATCGGAAAGAACCGCTTTCTAACTTCGTCTTGATTGTGGGCAGCGTCGATGCTGTGATTGGCGGGGTGAGCAATCACGGGTTGCTCCTGACCTTGGGGATGAGCATGATCGGCGTAGCGATCGCTTTGCGCTGGCAAGCTTTCCAACGTCAGCAAGCTCTGGTGGAACCGAGCCGCTATTCGCTCCGTTCTGCCGAGCCGCCGCCATTGCCTCTGCTTGATCGATCGCAGCAACCAGGAACTGAAGAAGGATGAAAGGATTAGAGTACTGTGCTCAGGCAGAAAAGCTACTGAAGATTGGAGAAGTGGCGGCCCAAAGCAAGCTGCCAATTAAAACCGTTCGCTATTATGACGAGATCGGGCTATTGGCTCCGACGGTGGAGCGATCGCCCGCTGGCTACCGTTTGTTTCAAGAGCCGGTGTTAAATCGCCTGGCATTCATTAAGCGATCGCAGGCGCTGGGGCTAAGCTTGACAGAAGTGCAAGAGATATTGCGGGTGCATGATCAAGGGCAGCTCCCCTGCGGCGAGATGAAGCAGCACCTGGAAAGCAAACTGGCAGAAATTAATCAACAAATTGAAGCGCTCAAAACTTTGAAAGCAGAGCTTCAGGGAATTTTATCTGGCTGGCAGGAAAAGCCAGAGGGCGATCGGATTGGACAAACGATTTGTCCCAATATCCAGGACATAAGCACAGGCAGCAGTCCCGCTACAGAATGTCACTGAGCTGAGCTGGGAGGGGTACACTACTAACGCAGCCTCTCCCTCTCGGCAAATCCCATGGAATTTTTATCTTCAGGGCTGACCACGCTGATCGTTTTTGCCTTAGGCGCAGCTGTGGGAAGCTTTCTGAACGTTGTCATCTATCGCATCCCGGCAGGGCTGTCGCTCCTGTTTCCACCCTCCCGTTGTCCAAAGTGCCTTCGCAAACTCAAGAGTTACGATAATGTACCCGTGCTGGGCTGGTTATGGCTGAAGGGACGCTGTCGCTACTGCCGCAGTCCGATTGCAGTACGCTATCCCTTAGTAGAAGCCGCTACAGGGATTTTGTTTATTTGGGTGTACTGGGCGTTTAGTCTATCTCTAGCTACCCTAGGCTACTGGGCTTTTTTCAGCTGGCTATTGGCTTTATCGCTGATTGACCTGGATACCCTGACACTGCCCAATTCTCTGACCCAATCGGGGTTAATCGCAGGTTTAGTGTATCAGGCGATCGCGGGTGGGCTAGCTACCGGAGGGTCAGGAGCAGCCGCCCATTTATTAGAGGGCATTTTAGGAGCCGTGGTCGGCATTTGGGTGTTTGATGCCATTACTCTGTTGGGCTCAATCGCTTTTGGGCAAACGGCCATGGGCGGCGGTGATGCTAAACTGACCGCCATGATTGGAGCCTGGTTGGGTTGGCAGCTCATGCTGCTAGCCGGATTTATGGCTTGTGCGATCGGGGCATTTGCCGGCGGTGGCGCGATCGCCCTGGGGCTGATCAGCCGTCGTCAACCCATGCCCTTTGGCCCGTTTCTGGCAGTCGGCGCAGTCCTGGCTGCATTTTTTGG